>JBKPNA010000274.1:0-21266 GCA_046765695.1 Actinomycetota bacterium
TGGGCTTCACCCAGGCCGAGGTCGGCCAGGCCATCGCCAACTCGCTTCGCGGCACCAAGGCCGGCACGGTCGTGCTGGAAGGGGAGAGCCGCGACATCATGGTCCACCCCCAGGATGCGGATGAGGCCAGCCCGAAACAGATTGCCGCCCTGCTGCTCCCGGTCAGCCAGCTGCAACAGCAACAGGCGGTCGACAAGGCGACCGACCGGTTGAAGGCCAAGCGGGATGCATTGACCAAGCAGGGGGATCGGCTGTCGAAACGGGGCGACGCCCTGACCAAGCGCCAGGAGGACCTGGCCGACCGCCAGGCGGCCGTGGCGAAGGAGCAGCAGGACAAGGCGGCTGCGGCGGCGGCGGACCAGCGGTCGGAACTGCGGCGAGGGCGGAACAACGCGCGCGCGCAGCTCGCCAGCAGCCGGGCCCGACTGCGGCGGCTGCTGGCCTCACCGCCACCGGCTCCGGCGCCGCCGCCACCCGGCCAACCCGCCGTCCCGGTGACCGCGGACCAGCTGGCCGCACAGCAGGCCGCGGCGCAGTGGCAGCAACAAGTCGCCCAGCTCCGCATCGCCGTGAGTCAGGGCGAGGCGCAGGTGAAACAGCTGACCGCCCAGGTCGATGCCGCACGCAAGCAGGCTGCCGAAACCGGGAAGCAGCAGGCGCAGCAGCAAGAATTCAGCGACGAGCAGCAGGCGCTGGGCGACGAGCAGAAGGCGCTGGGCAAGGAACAGAAGAAGTTGGCCGACAAACAGGCCGACCTGGCCGACGAGCAGGCCGACATCGCCGATGTCCGGGCCAAGCCGGTCCGGGTCTCCACCGTCGCGAAGGTGAGCCAGCAGCTCGCCCCCAGCGCGGTGACTCAGATCGACGGCATCCGGGCCGTGACGCTGACCGCGACGCCGGAGACCGACGACCTGGGGGCGCTGACCAAGAGCGTGCAAGCCCAGCTCGACGCGCTGCCGGACATCCCGCCCGGGGTCTCGATCGATCTGGGTGGCGCCAGTGACGACCAGGCACAGGCGTTCCGCCAACTGGGCGTCGCCATGCTGCTGGCCATCGTGCTGGTGTTCATGATCATGGTCGCGACCTTCCGCAGCCTGCTCCAGCCGCTGGTGCTGCTCACCTCGATCCCCTTCGCGGCGACCGGAGCCGTGGTCGGCCTGCTGATCACCGATACGGCACTCGGCGTGCCGGCCATGGTCGGGCTGCTGATGCTGATCGGCATCGTGGTCACCAACGCCATCGTGCTGATCGACCTGATCAACAAGAAGCGGGCCGCCGGCGAGGACCTGCAGACCGCGGTCACCCACGGCGCCCGGCTGCGACTCCGGCCGATCATCATGACCGCCACCGCCACGATCTTCGCGTTGATCCCGATGGGCCTCGGCATCACCGGCGGCGGTGCGTTCATCTCCAAGCCGCTGGCCGTGGTGGTGATCGGCGGCCTGGTGTCGTCGACGGTGCTCACCCTGCTGGTCGTACCGGTGCTCTACACCCTGGTGGAACGGCGTGGCGAGAGGCGCCGACTCGGTGCCCAGCAGTCGATTGCTCCCGGCTGATCGAGGGGAAGAAACTCGTGAACGACGCTACTGCGACATGCGGTAGACGTCGTAGACCGCGTCGACGCTGCGGATCGCGCGCAGCACGTGGTCCAGGTGCTTCGGGTCGCCGGTCTCGAAGGTGAACTTGGCCTTGCAGATCCGGTCCTTGCTGGTGTTCAGCGCGGCCGAGAGGATGTTCAGGTGCTGGTCTGACAGCGCCCGGGTGATGTCGGACAGCAGCCGGTTGCGATCCAGCGCCTCGACCTGGATGGCCACCAGGAACGAGCTCTGCGCGGTCGGCGCCCACTCCACCGGGACCAGGCGCGCCGGGTCGGCGGTCAGGCTGCCGGCGTTTGCACAGTTCTCCCGGTGCACCGAGACCCCGGAACCCTTGGTGACGAAGCCGATGATCGGGTCGCCGGGCACCGGGGTGCAGCACTTGGCCAGCTTGACCAGCAGATCGCTGGTACCCACCACGTGCACCCCGGGCTCGGTCCGGGCGGCAGTGCCGACCTTGCGCTGCCGGCCGGTCACCACCCGGTCCTCGGTGGTCTCCTCGGCGACGATGTCCTCGCCACCCTCGACGATGATCAGCCGGTTGACCACCGCCTGAGCGCTCACCGTCTTCTCCCCGACCGCCGCGTACAGCGCCGAGACGTCGGGCAGCTTGAAGAACCCGGCCACCGCGGTCAGGTGCTGCAGCGTCAGCAGCCGTTGCAACGGCAGGCCGGCCTTGCGCATCTGCCGGGCGAGGATGTCCTTACCGGTCTCGATCGACTCGTCGCGGCGCTCCCGGCTGAAGTAGTGCCGGATCTTGTTCCGGGCCCGGGGGCTGCGGACGAAGGACAGCCAGTCCCGGCTGGGCCCGGCATCCTGAGCGCGGGAGGTGAAGATCTCCACCACGTCCCCGTTGACCAGCACCGACTCCAGCGGGACCAGGCGACCGTTCACCCGGGCCCCGATACAGCGGTTGCCGACCTCGGTGTGGATGGCGTACGCGAAGTCGACCGGGGTCGAGCTCTGCGGCAGGGAGATCACATCCCCCTTGGGTGTGAATGCGTAGACCTCGGTCGAGTTGATCTCGAAGCGCAGCGAGTCCAGGAACTCGCCGGGGTCGGCGGTCTCCCGCTGCCAGTCCAGCAGCTGCCGCACCCAGACCAAGTCACCGGTGTCCTCGGTGCCCCTCACGGCCACCGCGACGTTCTTGCCCTCCTTGTACTTCCAGTGGGCCGCCACGCCGTACTCCGCCCGCCGGTGCATCTCCTCGGTCCGGATCTGCAGCTCGACGGGCTTGCCCTCCGGACCCAGCACCGTGGTGTGCAGCGACTGGTACATGTTGAACTTCGGCATCGCGATGTAGTCCTTGAACCGGCCCGGCAGCGGGTTCCAACGGACATGCAGTACGCCCAACGCGGCGTAGCAGTCGCGGTTGCTCTCCACCAGCACGCGCAACCCGAGCAGATCGTAGATGTCGGAGAAGTCCCGTCCCCTGACGATCATCTTCTGGTAGATCGAGTAGTAGTGCTTGGGGCGGCCGGTCACCGTCGCCTTGATCTTGGCGGAGCGCAGGTCGGCCTGCACCTGTTCGATGATGGTGGACAGGTACTCGTCGCGGCTCGGCGCGGCCTCAGCGACCAGGCGGACGATCTCGTCGTAGACCTTCGGGTGCAGGGTGCCGAAGGACAGGTCCTCCAGCTCCCACTTGATCGCGTTCATGCCCAGCCGGTGCGCAAGCGGTGCGAAGATCTCCAGCGTCTCCGTGGCGATCCGGGACTGCTTGTCCGGCCTGAGGTAGTGCAGCGTCCGCATGTTGTGCAGCCGGTCGGCCAGCTTGATCACCAGCACCCGGATGTCCTGGCTCATCGCCACGATCATCTTGCGGATGGTCTCGGACTTGGCTGACTCGCCGAACTTGACCTTGTCGATCTTGGTGCAGCCATCGACCAGCAGCGCCACCTCTTCGCCGAAGTCGCGGCCCAGCTCACGCAGGGTGTAGTCCGTGTCCTCCACGGTGTCGTGCAGCAGGGCCGCACACAGCGTCGGCTCGTTCATGCCGAGCTCGGCCAGAATGGTGGCGACGGCCAGCGGGTGGGTGATGAAGGCGTCGCCGCTCTTGCGCAGCTGACCCTGGTGCAGCTTCTCGGCCGTTCGATAGGCCCGCTCGATGACGTGCAGATCCGCCTTCGGGTGATTGGACCTGATCATCCGGAACAGCGGGTCGAGAGCCGGGGTCTGAGCGCGACCCGTGCTCAGCCGAGCCAGCCGCTGCCGCATCCGGACCCGGGGGTGCTCGTGGTGGGCGGACTCCTCGGCGGCTGCCTCCGACTCCGGTTCGGCCACCAGTGCGCGTCGCGGTGAGGGCGCACGCCGGTTCTCAGGTCCGGTCGCTTTCGGCTCCCGGGCGCGCGCGCGTACGGCTGCTGCCGGATCGGTTACCGCCACGATGTCCCCATCTCGCCTGGTTGCCCAATTCTAGACACCATCGGTGTCTAGGGACGGGTACCTTGCCGGTCCGGGTACGCCGGAGCCGCGCTACGTCTCCTCGGCGGCCTGCCGCACCACCACCACCTGGTCCCCCGGTTCGAGGTGGGCCACCGTGGGGTCATAGAACCGACGCAGCGTGCGGTTGCGCACGACGGCGATCACCCGGTCGGTGGTCACCTCGTGCGGCGCCTTGCCGACCTCATCCCTGGTGACGTTGCGCTCCCCCACCTCGAGCCCCTCCTTGGGCGACAGCAGGTCCTCGATCACCACGCCCAAGTTGGGGCTCACCGCGGACAGGCCGAGCAGCCGGCCAACCGCGTCCGAGGAGGTCACCACGGCGTTGGCGCCGGACTGGCGCAGCAAGGAGGCGTTGTCGTCCTCGCGCACCGCCACGACGACGTGAGCGCTCGGATTGAGCTGCCGGACGGTCAGCATCACCAAGATGGCGGAGTCGTCCCGGTCCAGGGTGATGATCACCTCACGGGCCTTGATGATCTCCGCGCGGCGCAGGATGTCGCGTCTGGTCGCGTCACCCTCGATGGCGGCCAGGCCACGCAGGTTCGCGTCGCTGATCGCCGAGGGCCGGCTGTCGATGACCACGACCTGTGCCGGGTTGACTCCGGAGTTCGCCAGGGTGTCCACGGCGCTCCGGCCCTTGGTGCCGAACCCGACCACCACGACGTGATTGCGCATCCGCTTCCTCCATCGTCCGTCCCTGTGAATCCGTCGGCCCTCGTTGGCGAGAACCTCCAGCGTGGTACCGACCAGCAGCACGAGGAACGCGATCCGCAACGGAGTGACCACGATGGCGTTGACGATCCGGGCGTGCGGGGCGACCGGGGTGATGTCGCCGTACCCGGTCGTGCTGATGGTCACCGTCGCGTAGTAGATGGCGTCGATGAGGCTGACCGTGCCGTCGTAGGTGTCGGTGTAGGACTCCCGGTCGAACCACACCAGAACGACGACCACGGCCAGGAACAGGACGGCGAGCAGCCCGCGCTGAAGTAACTCCACCGCCGGCGAAGCCCGGCCGGCGGGCAGGCTGACCAGCGCGTCGTGCGACCAGGACCGAGCGCGGCTCTCCGGCCGCACCGGTGTGCCGAAGCTCACGCCACCGCCACCCGGCCTACTTCTTTCGCTGGCTGCGGGGCTTGTGCTGGGGCTGCGGGCGCTTGGCCGCGCCGTCGTTGAGCGGTCGGATGTCCGGTCGCTCACTCCCGCTCATCCGGCTGATCTTGATCCCGGTGCGGGCGCTGAGCGCCGCCTCGGCCAGCTCACCGTCGTCGGGCTCACTCGCTGGTTCGGGCGCAGGCTCGAATGCGGGCGCCTCGGCGGCCGGCTCGGCTGGCCGGGACTTCTGCAGTTCCTTGGCTCGCCGTGAAGCGACCCTGGCCGCCAACTTCTTCATGTCAGGCTCCCGCTCCTTCATCTGGGCGAGCAGCGGAGTGGCGATGAAGATCGAGGAGTACGCCCCGGAGATCATGCCCACGAACAGGGCCAGCGCCAGGTCCTTCAGCGGCCCCTCACCGAGGATGACGGCGCCGGCGAACAGCAGCGCGGCGACCGGCAGCACGCCGATCACCGTGGTGTTGATCGAGCGGACCAGCACTTGGTTCACTGCCAGGTTCGCTGCCTCGGAATAGGTCTTGGTGGTGCTGGACTTGAGGTCGCGGACGTTCTCCCGGACCTTGTCGAAGACCACGACCGTGTCGTACAGCGAGTAGCCCAGGATGGTGAGGATGCCGATCAGGGTCGCGGGGGTCACGGTGAACCCGACCAGGGCGTAGATGCCGACGGTGAGTACCAGGTCGTGAGCCAGGGCGATCAGCGCCGCCGCGGACATCTTGGCGTCGCGGAAGTACACCCCGATGACCAGCCCCACCAGGGCCAGGAACACTGCCAGGGCGATCAGCGCCCGCTCGGTGATCTGGCCACCCCAGGAGGCGCCGATCAAGCTGTACGCGACCTGGTCCGGGGGAATCCCGACTACCTCGGCGATCGCGGTCCGGACCACCGGTACCTCGGTCGTCGAGTCCAGGGGCCGGGTCTGCACGCGGACCTGGCTGTCGCCGATCGTGTTGACGATCGAGTCGTCGAGGTCGGGCAGACCGGTTCGGGCCAAGGCCGCCCGCACCTGGTCGACGGTCGATGAGGTGACCGTCGTCGGCGCCTTGAAGTCCGCGCCGCCCCGGAACTCGATGCCGAAGACCAGGCCACGGACCAGCAGTGCGACGATCGAGATCCCGATCAGCGCCGCCGACAGAAGGTACCAACGCCGCCGGTGCCCGATGAAGTCGTAGGAGACCTCGCCGGTATAGAGCCGATGAGTCAGGCCGCCCAGCTTGGACATCAGACCCCCTCGTCGGCTCGTAGTGCCGCAGCAGGAACTCCGGCCGCGGGCCGCCGGGAGCGCACGCCGGGCAGAGCCTTGACCCCCAGGTGCTCGGGATCAAGGCCGGACAGCCGATGGCCACCGCCGAAGAACTTGGTCCGGGCCAGCAGGGTGACCAGCGGCTTGGTGAACATGAACACGACCAGCACGTCGATCAGCGTCGTCAGCCCGAGGGTGAAGGCAAAGCCCTTGACCGAGCCGATGGCGAGGACGAACAGGACCAGTGCCGACAACATGGAGACGCCATCGGCGATCAAGATGGTCTGCCTGGCTCGCCGCCAGCCGGTCTCCACCGCGGTCCGCAGGCTGCGGCCCTCACGCACCTCGTCTCGGATCCGCTCGAAGTAGATGACAAAGGAGTCGGCGGTAATGCCGATGGCGACGATCATCCCGGCGATGCCGGGCAGGTTGAGCGCAAAACCGACGGAGCTGCCGAGCAGCACAACGGACGCGAAGGTGATGATCCCGGCAACAGCGAGCGACGCCACGACCACGATGCCGAGCCCGCGGTAGTAGGCGAAGCAGTACAGCACCACCAGGCCGAGGCCGATGATGCCGGCAATGATCCCTGCGCGCAGCTGCTCCCCGCCCAGCGTGGCCGAAACGTTGTTGACCTCGGACACGTCGAACGCCAGCGGCAGCGCGCCGTACTTCAGCACGTTGGCCAGCTCCGTCGCGGTCTTCTGGTTGAAGTTGCCCTCGATCTGCGCCCGGCCGCCGGGGATGGCCTCCCGCACCGAGGGGGCGGAGATGGCGACGGCGTCCAACACGATGGCGAACCGGTTCTGCGGATCACTTCTCTCCGCCAGCGTCCGGGTGGCGTTCTCGAACGCCGTGGCTCCCGCGGAGCCGAACTGCAGGTCGACCACCCAGTTGACGTCGTTCTGCGGGATGCCGGCGGAGGCAGTGTCCAGCTGGTTGCCCTCGATCAGCGTCGGACCGAGCAGGTACTTCTCGGTCTTCTCGCGATTGCAGGCAAACAACGCCCGATCGGCGATGTCGTTGACCGGCGTGCTGCAGCTGAACTCGGCGAAGGCCGCCTGGCAGGTCTCGCTCGGCTGCCAGTCCATCGCCTTGTCCGGTGGGGTGCCCTTTCCGTCGGCCGGCAAGCAGGCCTTGTCGGGAGGCTGCGGCGGTGCCGTGGGCAGAGCCGGTAACGGAGCCTTGTTGCCGCTCTGGCTCGGCTGCGGAGCGACGCTCGCCGATGCCGTGGGGGAACCGGTCGGCGTTGGCGTGGGCTCCGGTGGCGTCACCTGCTCGGCGGCATAGACAGGCCGGAATCGCAGCACCGCGGTCTGCCCGACCAGCCTGACCAGCTCGTCGCGCTGCACGTTGGGCACGGTCACGATCAGCTGGCGCTCGCCTGCGGTGGTCACCTCGGACTCGCCGACGCCAAGGCTGTCGACCCGGCTCTGGATGATCTGCCGGGCCAGTTGCAGGCTGTTGGGGTCGACCGTGCCGGATCCGGTGGTGTTCTCCGCAGTGAGGGTGATGGTCGTGCCGCCCCGCAGGTCCAGACCCAACTTGGGTATCCAGGTGTTGCTCACCGCCATCAGCGTGATCAAACCCGCGACGAGGACGGCAAGTACGATCAGCGTGCGTGCCGGATGGCCGGTCGTCGTCGTTGCCACGTGCGTTAGATCCTTCGGGGTGCTCTGTCAGCCGGCGCTGCTCGGCTTCGTGCCCTCCGCGCCGGTAGCGGGTGGTGGCTCTACCTCGGGGCCGGCGACGGTTGGCTGCTCCGGCTCGACCACCTCATCTGGGTCGAAGTCCTCCAGGTCCCCGACCTCGGCGTCTTCGTCATCCGCAGTCACCACCCGAGCGACCGCCTGCTTCAGCACGGTCATCTCGTTGCCGGGGGAGATCTCGAGCACGACCTGCTTCTGCCCTACGGAGATCACCGTCCCGAACAGGCCGCTGCCGAGCATCACCCGGGTCCCTGGACTCAGTTCGCTCAGCGTCCTGGCGATGGCCTGCTGCCGCTTCCGCTGCGGACGCATGATCAAGAAGTAGAACGCGACCACCATCAAGGCGATCAGGATCAGGGTCGAGTATTGGTCCATTGCTCCGGCGTTCGGTCGTGTCGTAGGTCTGGCTGTCGTGCCACGGGTTGGCCCCGACCGCCGTACTCTACCTACTTCGGTGAAACGCGCGTACGAAGAGCAGGGGGGCGGCGCCCATGAACCCCGATCGGGACAGGGTCAGCTGAACAGGTCGGGTGGGCCGGCAGGCGCCGGCAGGCCGAGGTGCCGCCATGCGGCTGGGGTGGCCACCCGGCCGCGTGGGGTCCGCATCAGGAATCCCTGCCTGACCAGGAAGGGCTCCGCCACCTCCTCAACAGTCTCCCGCTCCTCACCGACCGAGATGGCGAGTGTGGACAGTCCGACAGGGCCGCCGTCGAACCGGGCGCAGATTGCCTCCAGCACCCCGCGGTCCAGCCGGTCCAGACCCAGCTCGTCGACCTCGTAGAGCTCGAGCGCGGCCTGGGCCAGCTGCCGGGTGATCCGGCCGTCCGAGCGCACCTGGGCGAAGTCCCGGACCCGGCGGAGCAGCCGGTTGGCGATCCGCGGTGTGCCGCGGGAGCGTCGGGCGATCTCGGCCGCCCCGGCGGCGTCCAGGTGGATCGCCAGCAGGCTGGCCGACCGGTGCAGGATGCGCTCCAGGTCCGCGGTGTCGTAGAAGTCGAGCTGGGCGGTGAACCCGAACCGGTCACGTAACGGTCCCGGCAGCAGTCCCGCCCGGGTCGTCGCGCCGACCAGGGTGAACCGCGGGATGTCGAGCGGGATCGCCGTGGCTCCGGGGCCCTTGCCGACGACCACGTCGACCCGGAAGTCCTCCATCGCCAGGTAGAGCATCTCCTCGGCAGGCCGGGACATCCGATGGATCTCGTCGAGGAAGAACACCTCGCCCTCCACCAGCCCGGACAGGATCGCCGCCAGATCGCCGGCATGGGTTATTGCCGGTCCGCTGGAGATCCGCAGCGGTGCGGACATCTCCGCCGCGATGATCATGGCCAGGGTGGTCTTGCCCAAGCCCGGCGGGCCGGACAGCAGGATGTGGTCGGCCACGCCGCCGCGGTGCCGGGCCGCGGCCAGCACCAGACCGAGCTGGTCGCTGACCCGGGCCTGACCCTCGAATTCGGCCAGGGTGGCGGGTCGCAGGACGGACTCGGCTGCCTGCTCCTCGGCGTCGGTCCCCGTCCGGACAAGGCTTGAGGCGCTCATCGGGCCAGGCTCTGCAGGGCGGCTCGCATCAGCACCGCCACGCCGATCTCCGGATCGGCGATGACCAGGTGCTCCACCTCGGCGCAGGCCACGTCGGCATCGCGTGCCGACCAGCCAAGACCCTGCAGGCCCTGAGCGACCTGCTCTCGCCAGCCGGCCGCACTGGCGGCGGTCGGCGTACGCTCGTCCGGCACGCCGACGGCGTTGATCTTGTCCTTGAGCTCGAGCACGATCCGCTGCGCCCCTTTGCGGCCGATGCCGGGGACCTTGCACAGCTGGGCCAGGTTCTCCCCGGCGATCGCGGACCGCAGCTCGTCCGGAGTGAGGACGGCCAGCGCGGCCTGGGCCAGCTTCGGCCCGACCCCGCTCGCAGTGAGCAGCAGCTCGAAGAACTCCCGCTCGTCGGTCGAGGCGAACCCGTAGAGGGAAAGCGAGTCCTCGCGAACGATCAGCGCGGTCGCCAAGGTGGCCCGCTCACCGACCCGGAGCCCGGCCACGGTGTTGGGGCTGCACAGGGCGAGCACACCGAGCCCACCGACATCGATCACGGCGGAGGTCGGGCCGACCTGCAGCACCGTCCCGCTCAACTGGGCGATCACGAGCGCCTCGCCCGGCTGAAGGCGCTCCGTTGGCGGGCCGACTGTTCGGCGGCTGCCGCCATGGCCGCGTCCAGCCGGGCCGTAGTGCCGCCGCGCCAGACGTGGCAGACCGCCAGTGCCAGTGCGTCGGACGCGTCCGCCGGCCGTGGCGTCTCCGGCAGCTGAAGGATCTTGGCCACCATCGCCCCCACTTGTTCCTTAGCGGCACGGCCAGATCCCGTGATCGCCGCCTTGACCTCGCTCGGGGTGTGCAGACTGACCGGGACGCCGCGCCGAGCGGCCACCAGCATCGCCACTCCCGCCGCCTGGGCGGTACCCATCACGGTCTGCACGTTGTGCTGGGCGAACACCCGCTCGATCGCGACCGCCGTCGGGCGGTGCTGGGTGATCCAGCCGTCCACCACCTCCTCGATGGCGACCAGCCGGTGGGCGACATCCAGCTCAGCCGGAGTCCGGATCACGTCGACGGCGACCAGTCGCGGCTGCCGGCCCGGCAACCCATCCACCACGCCGAGGCCGCAGCGGGTCAAGCCAGGATCGATCCCCAGCACCCGCATGTGATCACCCCGGTGAGACGTACTGGGATCGCGCACGCGATCCTCCTTGCCGGCGCTGAAACGAACAGGTGTTCGTCAGCCTAAGGTCCACAACTCTACTGATCGGGTCGACACGCCCGCTCCGCGCCTCGTACCTGCGGGAGAGCGGCCCGATCGACATCCAGATGAGCCCTTGTGCGGAGAAACGGACCGAAACGGGGCCCAATCGGCGTCCATATGTGGCCTTGTGCGGAGAAACGTCAGCCGGGCTGGTGTGTGTCAGGTCACGCTCGCCAGCACCTCGTCGCTGGCGTCGAAGTTGGCGTAGACGTTCTGCACGTCGTCGGAGTCTTCGAGGGCGTCGATGATCCGCATCAGCTTCTCAGCCGTCGGCCCGTCCACCTCGACGGTGTAGTCGGGAACGAACGACACCTCGGCGGAGTCGTAGTCCAGTCCGGCCGCCTGGACCGCAGCGCGGACCGGCACCGTGTTTGTCGGGTCGCTGATGATCTCGAAGCTGTCGCCGAGGTCGTTGACCTCCTCGGGGTCGGCGTCCAGGGCAGCCTCAAGGACGTCGTCCTCGGTCAGGGTGCGGCCGTCCTGCTGCTTCGCCAGGGTGACCACTCCCTTGCGGCTGAACATCCGCAGCGTCGAGCCGGCGTCGGCCATGGTGCCGCCGTTACGGGTGACCGCCACCCGCACGTCGGACGCCGACCGGTTCCGGTTGTCGGTGAGGCACTCGATCAGCAGAGCCACCCCGGCAGGCCCGTACGCCTCGTACATCAACGTCTCGTACGCGGCGCCGCCCCCCTCGGCCCCCGAGCCGCGTTTCACCGCCCGATCGATGTTGTCGTTGGGCACGGAGCTCTTCTTGGCCTTCTGGATTGCGTCGTACAGCGTCGGGTTGCCGGCCGGGTCGCCGCCACCCATCCGGGCCGCAACCTCGATGTTCTTGATCAACTTGGCGAACAGCTTGCCGCGCCGGGCATCCACCACGGCCTTCTTGTGCTTGGTGGTGGCCCACTTGGAGTGTCCCGACATAGCCGCGATCTTAGTTTCGGCGCCACTTTGAGCAAGGGGGACGACCCCCTTGAACCCCCGCAAGTCAATCGGGCAGCTTCCACCGCGGCATGCTCGGCTTGATCTTCCACTCCACCACCGACCAGTGGGCCCGGCCGGCCGCTCGCATCAGGGGGATGTCGGGGCTGACCGCGACCGGATTGCCGACGGTCTGCAGCATCGGCAGGTCCGAGTGGGAGTCGGCATAGGCGAAACTCCGCTCCAGGTCACACTCGTGCAGGGCGGCGTAGTGCTTCAGCCAGGCGGCCCGGGACTCCCCGACCAGCGGCGGTGTCGCCAGGAAACCGGTGCACCGCCCATCCGCGTCCACGACCAGGTCGGCTGCCACGATCACGTCGAACAGGTCCGCCAGCGGCCGGGTGAAGGGCCGGACCACGCCGGTGATCAGGATGGTGGTGTGCCCGGCGGCCCGGTGCTCGGAGATCCGGCGGAGCGCCTCCGGTGACAGCCGGCTTCGAATGTGCGGGGCCATCGTGGTGTCCACGCGCTGCTCCAGCTCGGCCAGGTCGATCCCCCGGTACCGGCGGTAGACCCTGCGGAGGAAGCTGCCGCGATCGCGCTGCTCGGCGGCCAGGTAGCCGGGCAGCCGACGGGCCACCTGACCCACCTCGGCGAGCTGGCCGAGCGGGTCCAGCTCGGGCAGCCGCGCCCACAGGTACTGCTCGACCACATTCGTCGACATGATCGTGCCGTCGAGGTCGAAGACGGCTATCGCCTTGGCACCGGCGGTGTCCCGGCTGAGGTCCTTCATCGTGCTGGGCCGGCTGCCGCGCTTGCGCCGCAGAGCATCCATCTTGCGCACCGAAGCCGTGACCGACGGGCAGTGCACGTCCTCGATGTAGGTCTTCCAGTCATAGACGGCGGTGTCGAAGGCGAAGGCAGGCTGGTCGTCCGGGTGCAGGGCCCGGCTCAGCGCGAGCGTGTGGTCGTCGACGAAGTGCAGTTCGGACTGGGCGTACTCGTTGTAGAGGGAGTGGTACCGGCGAACGAAGTCGAGCCGGCGCCGGGCCCGATCCAAGTCGCGGGCGAACTGCCGGGTCCGGTCGGAGCGCGGGGCTCGGGAGATGATCCGGTCGGCCAGGGCGTACGCCCGCTCGGAGGTGGACAGCAGGCGCTCGATCCGCGCCGATCCGGGAAAATCCCACTCCGGCAGCGCCTTGCCGGCACCGTCGTCCAAGGGGTGGGCGATGAAGTAGTTGCGGATGTGGCCATACATCGCGTTGAAGTTCAGCGGGTTCCGCGCCCCGGAGCTGACGTGGTAGTACTCGGGCTGACCAGGCTCCGGACTCGTGGCGCAGACCGCCAGGATGGCGTTGACCACGTAGTCGCACGAGACGATGTCCAGCACCGAGTCCGGGGACGCGGGAAACTCGGGTAGCTCACCGCGGCCGTACGCCAGGATGAGTGGCTCGGCCATCTTGAAGCCCTCGATCCAACCGGGGTAGGGGTGCTGCCAGGAGGACTCGACGATCGCCGGCCGCACGATTGAGACCCGGAGGTCGGCCGCGACGTCAGCTACCAGGCTCTCGCCGAGAGCCTTGGTGAAGGTGTACACGTCGGTCCAGCCGAGCGACCGGGCCCGCTCCGCTCCCGCCTTGACCAGCTCATCTTCGACCCAGTCCAACCGGCGACGCTCGGTGTCGGCGGCCGTGGTCAGGTAACCGGCCCGGCGATGCACCCGCTCGGCCTGCTTGCGGAACTCGGCAAGCCGCCCAGGGGTGCGGGACTCTGCCTCGATCTGCTGCCGCATCGCCAGGCCCGCCGCGGTCTCGACCTCATAGTCGACGCTGTGCTCGTGCGGTGCCTCCGGGATGGCGCCGCGTCGCCGGCCGGCGGTGTACGCGGTGGAGATGTGCACATAATGCGGGATCGTCCGAAGCTTCCCCGAGTCGTCGCTGACCGCCTCGATCAGCCGATCCAGCAGAGCCCGGGTGCCCACCACGTTGGTCGAGAAGGCCTGGTCGATCGGGGGGTCGAAGGACACATCGCCCGCGCAGTGCACCAGCACGTCGAGGTCGGCCGGAAGCCGTGGCACGTTCGGCAGGTCGCCCTCGATCACCTCGATCCGCTGCTCGAGCAGTTCTTGGGCCCCGCCCGCGCTCTCCCGGAGCGCTGCGAACAGCGGCTTGCGAACCAGGGTCAGCAGCCGGTCGCGGGCACCGGCCGAGCCCTTGCGGCGGATCAGCACAGCAGGTCTGGTTTCGGGCAGCTCGGTCAGGATCTTCCACAGCAGCTGCTCGCCGATGAACCCGGTGGCGCCGGTCATCACGATCTTCTTGCCCGCCAACAGGTCCCGCAGGCGGCCGCCCAGCCGGGTTCCGGGCTGAGCCGCGCCCGGCTCGCCGGTACGCCCAAACGTGTCGGCGGGAACTGTGGTCATTTTCGGCGGGACGCTCCCCGGGGCGTTGTTGCCGAGGCGGACGGTGTCGGCGGACGCCGGCGTCATGCGTGGTCGCTCTCTGTCGCGGGGCTGCGGGTGGCCTGCAGCGCCTCGGCCAAGGTGAAGCGCCCCCGGTAGAGCGCGCTACCAATGATCGCACCTTCCACCCCGAGGTGAACCATCTCCACCAGCGCCAGCACATCGGCCAGGGTGCCGATGCCGCCGCTGGCCACCACCGGCCGGTCGGTCGCCTCGCAGACCCGACGCAGCAGAGCGGTGTTCGGGCCGGACAGCATCCCGTCGGAGTTGACGTCGGTCACCACGTAACGGGCGCATCCGGCCCGGTTCAGCCGCTGCAACGTCTCCATCAGGTCTCCGCCCTCCCGGGTCCAACCGCGGGCGGCCAGCCGACTACCGCGGACGTCGAGGCCGACGGCGATCCGGTCGCCGTAGCGGCGGATCACCTCGGCACACCAGTCGGGCTGCTCCAGAGCCGCGGTGCCCAGGTTGACTCGCGCGCATCCAGTCGCCAGAGCACGCTCCAGGGACTCGTCGTCCCGGATACCGCCGGAGAGCTCGACATTGAGCCGGAGATGGGTGGTCAGCTCGGTGATGATCTCGGTGTTGGCTCCCCGGCCAAAGGCGGCGTCCAGATCCACCAGGTGGAGCCATTCGGCACCCGCCTCCTGCCAGCGCTCGGCCGCGGCCCGGGGGTCACCGAAGCGTTGCTCGGTGCCTGCCCGGCCCTGCACGAGCTGGACGGCCTGTCCGCCGGCCACATCGACAGCCGGCAGCAGTACGAGACGATCGGAGGTCGGGGCCAGCACGCGGACGACCCTACCGTCGCCGCATTATTCCTGCGGCCGGTCCTTCTTCGGCAGCTTGGCCACGACGAGGCCGTAGGAGGTGTCGATCAGCTCGGCCACCTCGTCGTCCGGAATCGTGCCGTCCAAGGTGATGATGTTCCAGCCGTGCTTTCCGACGTAGGGGCTCTTGGCGACCGCACCGGGATACCGCTCGACCAGCAAGTCGGCGGTCTCCCGGTCGCCGCACTTGAGGCCGATAGCCGGCACCGAGCCGTGAACACCGCCCAGGAACGCGAAGATCTTGTCGCCGACCTTGGCCACCAGGTCGTCTTCCCACGGCTCGTCGGGCCAGGCCCCCGGCTTGGCCAGGCAGTAGCTCACCCAATCTCCGGTATCCACGACTCCATCATGGCTGCGAAGCCGCGCCGGGGTTCACGGGGTCATCTCACCTTTTGCTGAGGGCACTAGAAGCTGTCGACCCAGTTTCGGATCAGCCGGGCACCGGCATCGCCGGACTTCTCCGGATGGAATTGAACCGAAGCCAGCGGACCGTCCTCGACCGCGGCCACGAACCGGTCCCCGCCGTGCTCGGACCAGCTGACCAGCCGGTCCGGCGCCGGCGGCAGGACGCGTACGCCGTAGCTGTGCACGAAGTAGAAGCGCTCGGACTCGATCCCGGCGAACAAGCGGCTGCCGGCGCCCGCCATGACCGTGTTCCAGCCCATGTGCGGCAGCCGCTCGGCCCGCAGCCGCTCCACCACGCCTGACCAGACTCCGCACCCGTCGGCCCGTACGCCGTGCTCGATACCGGAGGAGAACAGCACCTGGTGACCGACGCAGATCCCCAACGTTGGCCGGCCGGCGATCCGCCGTTTGGCGATCACCTCGTCTCCGCCGACGGCAAGCAACCCCGCCATGCAGGCGGCGAACGCGCCGACGCCCGGCACCACCAGACCGTCTGCGGCCAGGGCGGCGTCCGGGTCCGCGGTCACCGTGACAGCGGTGCCGGCGCGGGCCAGCGCCCGCTCGGCGGAGCGCAGATTGCCCGAGCCGTAGTCGAGGACGACCACCGACCGGGTCACAGCACACCCTTGGTGCTCGGCACGCCACTCACCCGGGGGTCCGGCGAGATCGCCTCCCGCAGTGCCCTGGCCACCGCCTTGAACTGGCACTCCACGATGTGGTGCGGGTCGCGGCCCGCCAGCAGCGTGACATGCAGGCAGAGGTGGGCGTGGAGGGCGAGCGTCTCCAGCACGTGGCGGGTCAGCGAACCGGTGTAGGGCACCTCCCCGATCCGCACATATTCCTGGCCCTCCGGCTCGCCTGAGTGCACGCAGTACGGCCGGCCGGACACGTCGACCACCGCCTGGGCCAGCGCCTCGTCCAGCGGTACCAGTGCGTCGCCGAAGCGGCGGATGCCCTCCTTGTCACCGAGCGCGGTGCGGATCGCCTGTCCGAGCACGATCGCGGTGTCCTCGACGGTATGGTGCGCGTCCACCGGCCAGTCGCCGGTGCTGGTGATCTCCATATCGATCAAGGAGTGCTTGGCCAGTGCGGTGAGCATGTGGTCGTAGAACCCCACCCCGGTGGAGATGCGGGCCTGCCCGGTGCCGTCCAGGTCGAGGCTGAGCCGCACGGTCGACTCGGCGGTGTCCCGCTCCAGCTGGGCGGTGCGCCGGTTCTTGCTCATCGGGTGATCTCCTCTGTCGTCTCGGCCCGCACCTCTGCCAGAGCCTGCCGGAAGGCGGCCATCTCCTCCGGCGTGCCGGCCGTCACCCGAAGCCAGCCGGGCGGCCCGACCTCACGGATGAGTACGCCACGGTCGAGCAGCGCCTGCCATACCGCATGACGGTCGGCGAACCGGCCGAACAGCACGAAGTTGGCGTCGGACTCGGCAACTTGCAGCCCCTGGCGGGCCAGCCAGGCTGCCAGGTCGTCCCGGGCGGTCCGCAGCCGGTCGACGGCGGCCAGCATCTCGTCCGCGTTGGCGAGAGCCACCCGGGCAACGGCCTGGGTCACCGTCGAGAGGTGGTACGGCAGCCGCACGATGCGTAACGCGTCGACGAACTCGGCACTGCCCGCCAGGTATCCGAGCCGTCCACCCGCGAAGGCGAAGGCCTTGGACATGGTGCGGGTGACCGCCAACCGCGGGAACTCGCTCAGCAGCTCCAATGCGCTGGGCGTCCCCGGCCTGGCGAACTCCGCGTACGCCTCGTCGACCACCACGACGCCGGGCGCGGCCGCGCAGATGACCCGGATGACCTCCAGCCCGAGAGCGGTGCCGGTCGGGTTGTTGGGACTGGCGAGCACCACGACATCCGGGGCCGTCTCGGTGATCGCGGCGATGGCGTCGTCGGCGTCGATGGTGAAGTCGTCGCGGCGCGGATGGGTCCGCCAGCCGCTGTGGGTGTTGCGGGCATACTCCGGGTACATCGAGTAGGTCGGGGCGAACGACAGCACCGTCCGGCCCGGGCCGGCGAACGCCTGCAGCACATGCTGCATCACCTCGTTGCTGCCGTTGGCCGCCCAGATCTGCTCGGCAGCCAGTCCGTGGCCGAGGTAGCCGGCCAGGTCGGCGCGCAGCGCGGCCGCATCCCGTTCCGGATACCGGTTCATCGACCGCGCAGCCTCGGCGACGGCTGCGGCGATCTGGGCCACCACGCGCTCGCTCGGCGGGTAGGGGTTCTCGTTGACGTTCAACCTCACCGCGACGTCGAGCTGCGGAGCGCCGTAGGGCACCTGGCCGACCAGTTCGGGCCGCAGCGGGAGCTGGGCATAAGTCGCTGTCATGTCGGGAACCGGCGGCTGACGGCCGCACCGTGGGCCGGCAGGTCCTCCGCGTCGGCGAACACCTCGACGTCCCTGGCCACCTTGGCGAGGGCGGCCTGGGAGTAGCTGACCACATGGACCGCCTTGAGGAAGCTCTTCACGTTCAGTCCTGAGGAGTGGGCGGCGGCGCCTGCCGTTGGCAATACATGGCTGCTGCCGGCGCAGTAGTCACCCAGCGACACCGGGGACCAGGGCCCGATGAAGATCGCTCCGGCGTTGCGAATCCGCGCCGCCACCTGTTCCGCGGCCGCGGTCTGGATCTCCAGGTGCTCCGCGGCGTAGCCGTTGACCACGGCGATCCCCTGCTCGATGTCGTCCACCAGGACAACGGCGGACTGCCGGCCCGACAGCGCCTGGCCGATCCGGCTGGCGTGCTTGGCAGCAGGCACCTGCTCGGCAAGCTGGGCGGCCACCTGGTCGGCCAGCTCGGTGGAGTCGGTGACCAGCACCGCCGACGCGAGCGGGTCGTGCTCGGCCTGCGAGATCAGATCGGCCGCCACGTGCACCGGGTTCGCCGTCTCGTCGGCCAGCACTGCGATCTCGGTCGGCCCGGCCTCGGAGTCGATGTTGACCCGGCCCTTCACCAGCCGCTTGGCTGCGACGACGTAGACGTTGCCGGGCCCGGAGACCAGATCCACCGGGGCGCACAGGCCCGGTACCCCGTACGCGAACATGGCGATCGCCTGGGCGCCGCCGACGGCGTACACCTCCCTCACCCCCAGCAGTTGGCACAAGGCCAGCACGCTGGGGTGCGGCAGGCCGCCGTACTCCCGCTGCGGCGGCGACGCCAGGGCGATCGATCCGACGCCGGCGACCTGCGCCGGCACCACGTTCATGATCACGCTGGAGGCCAGCGGCGCCAGCCCACCGGGGACGTAGAGACCCACCCGCTCGACCGGGACCATCCGCTGCCGGACCTGCGCGCCGAAGGCCACGGTGACCTCGGTGACGGGTGCGCCGCGCTCGGCCTCGCTGACCAGCCGACGGCGCTCGATCGCGACGTCGAAGGCCCTGCGCAGCTGCGGGTCCAGCCGGCGCGCCGCCTGCTCCAGCGCGTCCGCCGGGACAGCGAAGGACTCGGGCACCACGTGGTCGAACTTCGCTGAGTACTCCGCAAGGGCGGCCTTTCCTCGCTGGGCCACATCGGCGCAGATCGGGCGCACCACCTCGACCGCAGCGTCGACATCGAACGCGGCCCGTGGCAGCACGGCCGCGTAGTCGAGCCGCTCACCGGCGGCCCTCCGGCCGCGGAGGTCGATAACCCGAAGCACGGGCAGAGTCTAGGAGAGCCGTTGCTACAGTCCCACGGTGTTTCCCGGTCTCGGCACCCTGGTCAACATGGCGACGGTGCTTATCGGGTCCAGCATCGGCCTGCTGCTCGGCCATCGGTTGCCGGGTCGGACTCGGGAAACGGTCACCGACGCGCTCGGCCTGGTCACGGTGCTGATTGCCGCGCTGTCCGCTGTCGAGGTGACCTCGCAGCCGCTCCAGGCAGCGGTCGGCAGCAGCGCGCCGGTGCTGATCGTGCTCGGCTCGCTGCTGCTTGGCGGCATCGCCGGCTCGTTGATCGACATCGAGACTCGGCTGGAGCAGTTCGGCGACTGGCTGCGATCCCGGCTCTCCCGGGGCAGCTCCGCGGGCGGCGAGCGTACCCGTTTCATCGAGGGCTTCGTCACCGCAACGCTGGTCTTCTGTGTCGGCCCGCTCACCATCCTTGGCTCATTGGCCGATGGGCTGGGGCTTGGCCCGGACCAGCTGCTGCTCAAGGCCGCTCTCGACGGGTTTGCCTCCATCGCGTTCGCGGCCTCACTCGGAGCGGGGGTGATGGCCTCAGTCGTCGGGCTGGCCATCATCCAGGGCACGCTCACCTTGCTGGGCTTTCTCCTCGGAGACTTCCTGCCGGCGGCCCAGCTGACGGCGATCACCGCGACCGGCGGACTGATCCTGCTCGGGGTCGGTCTGCGACTGCTCGGGCTGAAGCGGATCCCCGTGGCGAACCTGCTGCCAGCCCTGGTCGTGGCGCCGCTGCTTGTCCAGATCGTCGCATCGTTGCGCTGAACGGTTCGGATACCGTGACCCGGTGACCGAGTACGCCACTTCCTCCGACGGCACGAGAATCGCCTTCGACCGGTACGGTTCCGGTCCGGCGGTGATCTTCGTCCCCGCGGCCATCCAGTTCCGGGCCCTGGCGCCGCAGACCGGTGAGCTCGCCAAGCGCCTGGCCGACCACGGCTTCACGGTGCTGGTGTACGACCGGCGTGGCCGCGGCGAGTCTGTCAGCCCCGGCCCGTTCAGCCTGGCCACCGAGCTGGCGGACCTGCGCGCCCTGATCGATGGCATCGGCGGCCGAGCCGCCTTGGTCGGGAACTCCTCCGGCGGCGCGATCGCCCTGGCCGCCGCGGCGGACGGGTTGCCGGCCACCGCGCTGGCCCTGTGGGAGGTGCCGCTTGGCACCGAGCAGGGACCGGAGGGCGCGGAGTTCCTGGCCGGGCTGCGGCAGCGGGTGGAGGCCGGAGACCAGGTCGGGACTCTCGAGTTCTACATGCGCGACATGCCGCCCGAGTGGCTGGAACGAGCCCGGCAGGGCCCGGCCTGGCCGGTGATGATGTCGATCAGCGCGACCTTGCTTCCCGACGCCGAGGCGCTCGCCTGGACCCAGTCCGCCCCGCATACGCAGCTGTTCTCCTCGATCGAGGTGCCGGTAATGGCCATGCATGGAACGGAGGCGCTGCCGCTGTTCCCGGCAGCGGCGAAGGCGGTCGCCGCCGCAGTGCCGAACGGCCGGGTGGTCACCGTCGGCGGCCGCGAGCACAGCTGGGACGCTGCTGAGATGGCGCAGGCGCTGGCCGACTTCCTGCCCCGTTGAGCAGCTCGACGGAAGCCGTACCCAAGCGTTCGGCGATTCTCCGCGCCGCCGTCGGTCTCGGCCTGTACGCCGGCGCCTTCGGCATGGCGTACGGGGCGGTGGCGATCGGCTCGGGACTCAGCGTCGGCCAGACCATGCTGCTCAGCCTGGTGCTGTTCTCCGGGGGCTCCCAGTTCGCGTTCGCCGGGGTGGTCGCCACCGGCGGATCTGGATTCGCCGCGGTCGCGGCGGCCCTGCTGCTGGGTGCCCGGAACACCTTCTACGGCGTGCCGGTCTCGCAGATGCTGCAGCCCCGGGGTTGGTGGCTCCGGCTGGTGACTGCCCACTTCGTGATCGACGAGACCACGGCGATGGCGATCGGCCAGCCAGACAGACAAACCCAGCGTCTGGCGTTCTGGGCAACCGGGCTGATTCTGTTCCCGCTCTGGCAGCTCGGCAGCCTGACCGGCGCGCTGATCGGAACCGCCATCGACCCGGCGGACTTCGGCCTGGAGGCGGCCGCTCCCGCAGTGTTCCTCGCCCTGCTCTGGCC
>JBKPNA010000275.1:0-7344 GCA_046765695.1 Actinomycetota bacterium
AGATAGAGCAGTCGTCGCGACGCGGAGAGACCTGATGTCATGCTGACCTCGACTCCTCTGCTGAGTGGACGTCGGCGTACATCTCGGCGTGCGTTGCGGCGATCGCATCCCAACTGTGGCTCGCCGCGATCGTACGGCCGACGTTCCGCAGCCTTTCGGCCAGCTTACGGTCGCTCAGCACGCGGCGCAGGGCGGCGGTCAGCGCGGCTGTATCCCCCGGCGGGATACGCAGGATGCCGGCATCCTCGGTCGGTTCGCGAAGCTGCCCAGGCGGGGCGGTGGCGACAACGGGCAGCTCGGCAGCGAACGCTGCCAGGAGGGAGCCTGATTTGGGCGTGACGCCATTCAGGAACGGCAGAGCGGCAACGTCGGCGCCTGACAGCAACCGCGAGATCTCGGCATCCGGCAGGTAGCCGGTGATGTGCACGCGGTCCGTCATGCCGCAGTCGCGGCTGACCTGCTCCAGTCCGGCGACGATCTCCTGCGCCGCCGCCTCGTCGACCGAGTGGCTCTCGGCCCCGCCGGTGAGCAGCAGGTGGATATCGGGCCAGCAGTCGCGGAGCGCCGCCGTCGCCTGGATCAGCCGGTCCAACGCCTTCACCGGATGCAGGAAACCGAAGAACGCGACGATCGGCGCATCGGGAGGCGCACCCAACTCCTTCCGGATGCCGGCACGCGCCACTTCCCGGTCAGCCACCTGCACGGCGACATTGAGGCCGATCGGTACCACCCGCGCCGGCCGGACAGTCCGCGGAAAACGCCTGGCGAGAACATCGAGATGCTCCTCGCTGGCCACCAGGACCAGACGAGCGCGCGGCACCAGAAGCAGCGTCTCCCGGCCGATGAGGTTGCGACGCTCCACCGCTGACCACAGTCGCGAGCGCCAGGCGTGCGGGCGTCCATCCTGCGGCCAGACGCCGTACTCGTGCAGCGTGACCAGCAGCGGCAAGGATCTCGGCAGGAACGCCGGCAGCAGTCCGATCACCCGGGAGAAGTGGTACAGCGATGGCGCGAACTGCACGTGCACGATATCGACCTGCAGCCGGCGCAGGCACCAGGCTGTCCGCAGCACGCCGATGAGATTCCAGCGTCTCGTGGCGCCCAGGGCATTGGGGCCGTGATCGGCGCATTTCTCACTGGTCAACAGGACCGGCTCGACTCCCACGTGCCTCAGCTGGGTCGCGAGCCGCATGGTGTAGTCGGCAACGCCGTCCCGTTGCGGATCGAGGTAGCCGCAGATCATGGCAACTCGAATTGCCACGGGAACAGTCAACACCAGCGCCGGAACTGTCCGGCGGCGGCTGCGAGCCTCGAGCTATCGATCGGAGGGAATGCGCTTCCGATGTCTGGCGTCGAGGGGAGTGGGGAAGCCGATGAGATCGAGCTCCGGCAGGCTACGGTCGCTGATCACCCATTCGGCGATCTGCCGGAGCTTCTTGTTGAGGTAGGAGGAGTAGCGCCGAAGTACGGCGAAGGCCTGATCGGCGGTGAGGTCGTACCGCTCCATCAGAATGCCCTGGGCCTGGCCAACGATCCCGCGGGAGTCGCGGGCCCGTACGAGCTGTTCTCGCTCGACGGCAACGGTGATCGCGATGGACGCGAACTGAGCGAATGCGAGTCCGGCAGCGAGGACCTCGCCGTCGAAGTAGGACGGATGCCGCGAGTAGAGGGTTACGGCACCGAAGGGGTCGCTGTCCGCAAGCACCAAGGAGAGAACGGAGCGAAAGCCGAGGTCGGCCGCTTGCGGGGCCCAGAACCGCCATCGGCTGTCGAACCGGAGCTCGGCGGAAGTGACCAATTGCCGCCCGGCGATGGCGTCGAAACCTGGACCTTCGTGGTGCTCGACCTGCATCGCCTCGGCGCGCCTGGCATCAGCCGTCGTCGCCGCGACTTCGGCGATGCCCTTGCCGGCAGTCAGCACGACTCCGGCGCCGGCTGAGCCGAATGAGCGTCCAGCGAGCTTGGCGACGGTGTCGAGCGTCACGTCAACGCTTCTCGGAGTGAACAGGTCGGGCGCCATGCCGACCATGTCCGGGACGTACGACGGAGGCCGGTCAGCAGTCTTCGCAGAAGCTGGGCAGACATCGGAACGGGCTGTGGCTACGGCCGTCATGGATAACCCCTGATCCACAATGGGTGACTCTTCGTACCGGGCAGTATACGATCAAAGTTATGCAGAAGGCCAATCCTGTGCATAAGTTTGGCCCCGGCGGGGGGCAGCTGACGATTCAGCAGGCCGCCACCATCCTGGACCTGCCGGCCCCGACCATTCGCTCCTGGGAACGCCGATACGGCGTACCGGCCGCCGATCGGAGCAGCGGCGGCCACCGCCGCTACACCCGCGAGCAGCTGGACCGGCTTCGCCGGATGCGTGACCTGATCGCGCAAGGCCGGCGTCCGGTGGAGGCAGCGGCGCTGGTGCAGGCCGGCAATGGGACGTCTCCTGGTTCGCTGGTCGACGCGTTCCTCCAAGGCGCTCGCGATCTGGCGCCAGGCCGAATCGCGCGGACCCTGGACGTCGCCCGGGAGACGTTGGGGCTGGACCGCACGGTCGACGAGGTGTTACTACCGGCGATGCGTGAGGTCGGCGAGAAGTGGCATTCCGGCCGGATCGACGTCTCTCACGAGCACCTCGCGGCCAACGCCAGCAGAGCCTGGTTGTCCACCCTCAATCCGATCGGCCCACTGCGGCCGCAGTTCCCGATCATCCTCAGCTGCGGACCGCGGGACCATCACACCATCGGCCTGGAGGCAATGGGGGTACTCCTTCGCCAACGTCTCTGGGACTGCCGTCTGCTGGGTGCTCGGACTCCCGTCACATCACTGGGCCAGGCGGTTGAGGAGACCAACGCGGCCGGCGTCGTGCTGGTCTGTCACGTCGGCGTCGGACGCCTCGCCGCGGTCGAGGCGCTTCGGTCCATCCAGTCGCGTCGCGTTCATCTGTTCTACGCCGGTGGCGCGTTCGACTCACCTCGAGCCCGTCAGGGAGTGCCGGGGCAGTATCTGGGCACCAACCTCGCCCGAGCCGCCGACCTGATCACGGACGCCATCACGCCTGCGTGACGGTCGGGACATTCTGCCCGGCCTGATCGGGACGGTGTCTCATGACATCGGGACACCCGATGCCGTGGCATGTGATCTGAGCTCGCCATCGACGAGCCGAGCTCGGATCGAGGAGCGTCATGATCGCAACGACCATCGTCCGGCAACGCATTTCGCATGGCCAGGCTCTCCGGCGGGTGGTGGCCCGCCATCCGGTGGCGACCTTTCTGCTGCTGGTCTTCTCCGTTAGTGCAGTGGTCGCCCAAGTGCCGGTACTGACCCGGCACGACATCCTGCCTTTCGATCTTGCCCTTTACGACTCGTTCGCGCCGGTCTTCGGGGTGGCGCTGCCGGCGTTCCTAGTTGTAGCGGCTACCAGTGGTCGCACCGGCGTACGAGAACTGGCATCGCGCTGCCTGCGCTGGCGCGTTGCTCTCCGCTGGTATGCGTTCGCATTCTTCAGCGTCCCCGTCGGCGTCCTACTGTGCGCCTACGCGGTGTTCGGGCGGTCACTGCTCGTCGTACTCACCGACCGGTGGACGGCGCTGTTCACAGCAGTCCTGCCGCAGCTTGCGCTGCTGATTCTCTGCTTCATCGTGGCCGAAGAAGTCGGATTCACGGGGTTCCTGCAAGCCAGGTGGCAGAGCCGGTTCAGCCCGTTGCAGGCCACCCTGCTGGTCACGATCCCGTTCGCCGTCTACCACCTGCCCAACCTGATGGTCGAGTCCCGACTCGGACTGGGTCAGCTCCACATAGCCCTGGCCTACCTCGGCGTGCTTGCGGTACTGCAGCTGTTCGGCCGGGTGGTGATCACCTGGCTGTACAACGTGACTGGGAGCAGCGTCTTGCTGGCCGGACTTTGGCACGCCACCTTCGACGCAACGACCTCGGCCTTCGCCCGGACCTTCGCTATCCCCGGCGCGACCTCGAACGCTGAGATTGCCGGATTCTGGATCCCCAGCGCCGTGGTCGTGGCGTTCGCCGTGCTCCTCGTCATGTTCACCCGCGGCCGATTGGGGTACGCCTCGCCAGCCTCATCACAACGCACCCGGGATGGGGACCAGTCATGACGGATCGGTTTGCGCAGGTGCTCGGCGGGGCGGCCGGCCTCGCGTACGTAATGCTGCTCATCGCTGGAGACAGCCTCGGTGGACCCAGCTCTCAGCTGGCCTTCTCCCTCGAGGTGTTCGCCTTCACCTCGTTCCTGTTCTTCCTGGGAAGCCTGTGGGGAGCGCTGCGCCAGGCCGAAGGCGGTGCTGGGCTGCTCTCCGCCAGCGCCTTCGGGGCCGGCCTGATGTCGATCACGATCAAGCTGGCGAGCGCCGCCCCGGTCCTGGCTGCCCGCGCCAACGCGGACGCCCTCGACCCCGCGATGACAGACGTGCTGCACGACATCAACAATGCGTCCTTCGCCCTGACCTTCTTCCCGCTAGCCGCGATGCTGGCCGCCTTCGCCCTGGTGGCAGTGCGTTCGACCGCCCTTCCGTCATGGCTTGGTTGGGCTGCAGCGGCCTTGTCCGCGGCATTCGCCGTCGGCGGGGTGGCGGGTAGCGCCGACTTGGCCTCCGATTGGGCCGGCCTGCCAATGCTGGTCTTCACGCTCTGGATCATCGCCGTCAGCGTCCTACTCATCCGTCGTGCCCTCCGGACGGCGACCATGGTCGCGACGTCGGCAGGCGGCCAGGACCAGCGGCTTCGTCCCGCGGTCTACAGCGGGCGTCGGCGATGAGGTCGCCGTTCCGCCGCAGACGGCAGCAGGTCCCCTCGGCGGCCGCCATCACCATGGCGGTGCTGACACTGCTCATCACCCTTGTCGCAGCCGCCGCTGGTGTCGCTGCGGGCGGGACATTGCACGGCGCCGTCCCCAAGCCCCTACCGGCCTCGGCTTCGGCGACCGAGTTCTCCTCGGCGCGCGCACTGGAGCACATCCGGGTCGTGGCGCGGCAGCCGCACCCGATGGGCTCACCGGCCAACGCCGCGGTCCGTGACTATCTGGTCGGTGAGCTCCGCGAGCTCGGTCTGCCGCCGCAGATCCAGCAGGCGACCGCGGCTTTCTATCCCGTCCCCGACCTCCTCCAGGCCGGTACGCCGGAGAACGTGCTGGCTCGGCTGCCGGGAACCGACCCCAACGGCAAGGCCTTCCTGCTCGCGGCCCACTATGACTCGGTACCCGCCGGCCCCGGCGCAACCGACAACGGGTCCAGCGTGGCAACCGCGCTGGAAACCCTGCGCGCACTCAAGGCCGGGCCGCCGCTGCGCAACGATGTGATCGTCCTGTTCACCGACGGTGAGGAGCGCGGCCTGCTGGGCGCCCGCGCCTTCGCCGACCAGCATCCATGGGCCGGCGACGTCGGTGTGGTGCTGAACCTCGACAACCGGGGCCATACCGGTCCGGCACTCATGCTGGAGACCAACGACGACGGGGGCTGGGTGGTCGAGCAGTTCGCCAAAGCCACGCCGTACCCGATGACGACCTCGGACAGCGTCGCATTCTTCAAGCGATCAGGCGGAGACTCCGATCTCAGCGTCTTCCTGCACGCCGGCTGGGCGGGCCTTCAGGTCACCTCCACCGGAGGGATCTCGCACTACCACAGCCCGCTCGACTCCATAGCGGCTGTCGACGAACGAAGCGTGCAACATCTGGGCTCCTACACCCTGGCGCTGACTCGGCAGTTCGGTTCGGTCGGCCTCGAGCAGACCAAGGCCCCCGACTGGGTGTACTTCAACGTCTCCCGGTTCCTCGTCCACTACCCGGAGACCTGGTCGATCCCATTGGCCGGACTTGCCGTCCTGCTGGCGGGTGTAGTGGTCGCGCTCGGCCTCCGCCGCGGCCGCCTGAGGCTGGGCGGCCTGGGTCTGGGCTTCGTCCTGCTGCCGGTGGCTGCGGCCGCCGCCGCGCTGATCGCCCACCTTGCGTGGACCCTGATCCTCGCCCTCCATCCGGGTGGCATCTGGGCCCTGGAGTACCGGTCGGCGTTCATCTGGCTCGGGCTCGCCAGCCTGACCGTCGCGGTCACCGCCACGCTCTACGCTGCGTTGCGAAACCGGATCGGGGCCTTCGAGCTGGCCATTGGCGGACTGCTCTGGTGGCTGCTGCTGGCGGTCGCGACAGGCGTGGTCTTTCCGCCGGCCAGCTACCTGTTCACCTGGCCGCTGCTGTTCAGCCTGGTGGGACTGGGCATCTTGTTCGCTGGGAAGAGCCGGCCAACCGCTGGCTGGCGGCGGCTCACAGTGCTCATCACCACCGGTAGCCCGGCTGTCTTCATGGCTGCTTCGGTGGCGTACGGGATCACGATGACCCGTGAGCTGCGCCAGCCTTACGTGGCGCCGATGTTCGCCGCAGCCGTCGTGGTGCTCCTCGGCCTGTTGATCCCACACCTCGACCTCATCGCTCAAGCCGGACGGTGGCTTCTCGCCGTCGGCAGCGCGGCACTGGCACTTGGTCTGCTGCTCGCCGGCAGCCTGAGCGCGGGTTTCGACGCGCGACACCCGCAGCCGGACAGCCTCATGTATGCACTCAACGCCGACACCGGGCAGGCGACCTGGGTAACCGCCGATCAGAAGCCGGACGCTTGGACAGCGCAGTTCCTCGGCGCCAAGCCAGTCCGGGGCTCGGTGGCGGACCAACTCGGCGATCCTGAGCCGAAGCTCCACGCCCCCGCACCGTCGATCGCGCTGGCCGCCCCGAGCGTCCGGTTCACCAACGCCCCCAGCCGCGATCGTGCTCGGACGGTCAGCATGCATGTGACCGCACCGGCCGGGGCCAACCTCATCGTGCTCGAGGCCGACCTCGAGGTCATCGGTGCGACCATCGACGGCACTCCGGTCGGCAATCGCCCGCTTTACGACACCAGCCCTGGCTCGCCCTGGACATTGAACTTCTGGAACCCGCCGGCGCAGGGATTCGACCTCATCCTGGACGTCAAGGGCACCAGGATCGTACGCGTCACCGCGCGCGCTTCGACGCCCGGCCTGCCACCGATCCCAGGCATCGCCTACCGGGAGCGCCCCTCGAACACGATGCCGATCTCCGCCAGTCCGGCCGCGATCGAACAGGACTCCTCGACGGTCGTGAGCCGGTCCTTCAGTCTGGTCACGCCGTAAGCTCAGCGGGATAGTCTGGGGCAGGCACCAGTGCAGCGGGACGTGACATGGTCACCTCTGACGTGATCGGTTCGGAGGGCGTACGCCTTCGGGACAGGGTCCTGTTCGCGGTCAAGCTGGGCTGGGCGGTCGTGGCCGCGCTGACGGTCGGACTGTTCGCCGCCGGGGTGCCGTCGGAGTTCGCGCAGCTTCAGACGC
>JBKPNA010000276.1:0-8631 GCA_046765695.1 Actinomycetota bacterium
CGTCCGGACGTGGCTTTGTGCGGAGGAACGGATGGGAGAAGGGCCCGTATCGCGTCCACATGTGGCCTTGTGCGGAGAAACGGACCCGCACGGAGTGAGAGACGTGTTTCTCCGGTGGTGCCGTCATGAGGAACAATTGACCAGCCATCCGCCCTTCATGGTGGAAGATCTGTTCCAGTGAGGTCTGAGTTGACAGTGACGAGTGCGCCGCGTGCCGGCTGGACGCACGCCGCCCCCGTGGAGGGGCTGCAGCCGGAGCCGGTGGTCGCAGCTGCCTCCGGACCGGAGGCGCCGCTGCGAGTCGCGCTGCTCGGCTGCGGCACGGTCGGCTCGGAGGTCGCCCGGCTGATTCTCGAGCAGGCCGACGACCTACGGGCGCGCATCGGTCGCCCGCTGCAGCTGGTGGGGATCGCCGTACGCCGCGCCGGCCGCAACCGGCCCGGCATCGATCCCGCGCTGTTCACCACCGACGCCGCCGGGCTGGTGGCCCGGGATGACGTCGACCTGGTGATCGAGGTGATCGGGGGGATCGAACCGGCGCGGTCGTTGATCTTGTCCGCGCTGCAGCACCGGGCTTCGGTGGTGACGGCCAACAAGGCGCTGCTGGCCGAGGACGGTGCCACACTGTTCGCGGCGGCCGAGCGGTCCACTGCGGACCTGTACTTCGAGGCGGCGGTGGCCGGGGCGATCCCGATCATCCGGCCGTTGCGAGAGTCCCTGGTCGGTGACGAGATCACCGCGGTGACCGGCATCGTGAACGGCACCACCAACTACATCCTGGACAAGATGGACGCGGCCGGCGCCGGCTTCGCCGAGACCCTGGCGGAGGCGCAGGAGCTGGGCTACGCCGAGGCGGACCCCACCGCAGATGTCGAGGGGTTCGACGCCGCCGCGAAGGCCGCGATCCTCGCCAGCCTTGCCTTCCACAGCCGGGTCACCGCGGCGGACGTCTACCGAGAGGGCATTACGGGCGTCACCTCTTCCGACATCTCCTCGGCCCGGGACATCGGCTGCGTGGTCAAGCTGCTCGCCATCTGCCAGCTGTCGCCCTCGGATGGGCAAGCTTCCGAGCGGACTGTCTCGGTTCGCGTGCATCCCGCGATGATCCCGCGGAGCCATCCGCTTGCCGGGGTGGGTGGCGCGTACAACGCCGTTTTCGTTGAGTCGACCTCCGCCGGACGGCTGATGTTCTACGGGCCCGGCGCCGGCGGCTCGCCGACGGCGAGCGCCGTCCTCGGCGATCTGGTGACGGTGGCGCGGAACCGGGTGCGCGGCGCCATCGGGCCGGGGGAGTCCAGCTACGCCGCCCGGCCGGTCGCACCCATCGGCAGCGTGCTGACCCGCTACCACATCGCGCTCGCCGTCGACGACGTGGCGGGGGTGCTGGCCAAGATCGCCGCGGTGTTCGCGGAGCACGACGTATCGATCCAGACCGTCCGGCAGCACGAGCGCGGCGCAGACGCCTCACTGGTCATCGTGACCCATCGGGCCCTGGACTCCGCGCTGAGCGCCACCGTACAGGCGTTGCAGCGCCTGGAGGTGGTCCGGGAGGTGACCAGCGTGATGCGGGTCGAGGGGGAGTGACGTGATCCCGGAGTCCGTGTCCAAGCGTCCGCAGGCGGTGGCGACGCGGAGCCGGCCCACCCGCGGGGTGATCGCCCGCTATCGGGACTGGCTGCCGGTGGCCGACACCGATCCGGTCATCACCCTCGGTGAGGGCAGCACGCCGCTGGTCGAGGCGGAGAACCTGTCCGACCGGGTGGGCGGCGAAGTCTGGGTCAAGTTCGAGGGTTGCAACCCGACCGGCTCGTTCAAGGATCGCGGGATGACGGTCGCGCTGAGCATTGCGGCTGGGGCGCACACCCGGGCGGTCGTCTGCGCGTCCACCGGCAACACGTCAGCGTCGGCGTCCGCGTACGCGGCGAAGGCCGGCCTGCTGCCCATCGTGTTGCTTCCCGCCGGCCGGATCGCCCAAGGCAAGCTCGCCCAGGCGGTGATGCACGGGGCCAAGGTGGTGCAGGTTGAGGGCAACTTCGACCAGTGCCTGGAGCTTGCCAGAAAGCTGGCCCACGACTACCCCGTCACCTTGGTCAACTCGGTGAACCCCGTCCGGCTGGAGGGTCAGAAGACAGCCGCCTTCGAGGTGGTCGACGAAATGGGTGATGCGCCGGACCTGCATGTTCTGCCGGTGGGCAATGCCGGGAATATTGCGGCCTACTGGCGTGGTTACAACCAGTACGCGCAGGCCGGCAAGGCGAGCCGGACACCGCGAATGTGGGGTTTCCAGGCCGCGGGGGCTGCGCCCTTGGTGCTTGGCCACCCCGTTCTCGAGCCCGACACCGTCGCCAGCGCGATCCGGATCGGCAGTCCTGCCTCAGGCCATCTCGCTCGAGCGGCCCGTGACGAGTCCGGCGGGCTGATCGAGGCGGTCACCGACGCGGAGATCCTGAGCGCCCAGGCATTCCTGGCCGAACGCGAGGGCATCTTCGTCGAGCCAGCCTCGGCGGCCGGCGTTGCGGGTCTGATCGCGCTCGCCGACCGGGGTGCCCTGCCGTCGGGCCAGCAGATCGTGATCACCGCTACGGGACACGGGCTGAAAGACATCGACACCGCCCTGGCCGCGCGGGGGCCGATTCGTGCGGACATCGTGCCGGCGGACCTGCTTGCGATCGCCTCGGTCTGCGGACTGCTCGATTGAGCCAGCATCGCGTGGAGACCCCACAGCTTGCAGTGGGCCGGAGGGTCACCGTCGAGGTGCCGGCCACCAGCGCCAACCTGGGGCCGGGGTTCGACTGCTTCGGGTTGGCGCTGGACTGGCGGGAACGGATCGAGCTTGTCGCCCTGGCGTCGGGCTTCGTGATCGATGTCTCCGGCGAGGGAGCCGATCAGATCCCCCGCGACGAGAGTCACCTGATCATCCGGTCGACGCTGGTCGGACTGGCCGATCTTGGCGTACGGGTGACCGGGTTGCGGCTGTCGGGCCACAACACCATCCCGCACGGCCGCGGTCTTGGCTCCTCCTCGGCGGCGATCGTCGCGGGGCTGGTCGGCGCCGCCGGCCTGGCCGGCCGGGAGCCGGACCGGGATTGGCTGCTGCGCCACGCCGCCGCCATCGAGGGCCACCCGGACAACGTCGCGGCCGCGATCCACGGCGGCCTCGTCCTGGCCTACGAGGGACAGGCGGGGGTGACAGCGGTCCAGGGTCGGCTGCACCCGGCCGTGGGCGTCGCGGTGCTGGTGCCCGACTTTCCGGTGGGTACCGATCAGGCCCGCGGGCTGCTGCCGGGTACCGTGCCGCACGTCGACGCTGCGGCCAACTCGGGTCGCGCGGCCCTCCTGGTGCACGCCCTCGCCATCGATCCGGACCGGCTGTACGACGCCACCCGGGACTGGCTGCACCAGCACTACCGTGAGCCGGCCATGCCGCGGTCGTACGCGCTGGTGACGGCGCTGCGGGCGCAGGGATTCGCCGCGGTGATCAGCGGGGCCGGACCGTCCGTGCTGGTGCTCGGCCGAGCCGATCAACTGGCCACGTTGGCCGGGTTCCGGGCTCCAGGTTTTCGCCTCCGGCCGAGCGCGATCGGGCAGCCTGCAGCACTGGCCGCTGCGGGCTTGAGCTAGCCTGGTCGCCGCCGACCAGCACCGCGTTGTACGGGATTCGGCAGTTTGGGTGCTAGCCTTTTCCTGGTCAGCAGAACTGCGGTGACCCTGCTTGCTCGAGAATTCGCAAGGCGGTCTTCCCAGCGGCTGATCAGACTGCGCCGAAGTGAGGCGCGACGCGGAGGAAAACCCACAGCATTCCCGTCACCCATACCGCAAAGCCAGTCGTCGCGACGCATCAGGACCTGATCAAGAAGTAACCGCCGCGGAGTGAATGGCACTCCGCAACCCAGCACCGGGGCATGTCCAGGACTGCCCGGAAGTACGAAGGAAGACACATTGACCGATACCGCCGAAGTGACGAGCGCCGCCCATGAGGAGGCCGGCGCGGGCCGCAAGCGAAGAGGCGCCGGGCTGGACAGCATGGTCCTGCCCGAGCTGAAGCAACTGGCCAGCACACTCGGTATCAAGGGCACCGGCGCGATGCGCAAGGGCCAGTTGATTGCCGCCATCCAGTCTGCCCAGAACGGGTCCGCGGGCACCCGGCCCGCCGACGGCCAGGCTCCGGCCCGGCCCGACGGCGTGGCTTTTGCCGTGGACAACCTGCAGCACCAGCCCCGCGAGGAGGCCGCGCCGCGGGAAGACTCCGCGCCGCGCGAGACCGACCCCGTCCGGGTACGCGAGCCGGAGCTCCAGCCGGTTACCCCGCCGGCCCAGCGCGGCGGGGACGGCGTTGCGCAGCAGGACGGCGAGCGTACCGAGCCGCCGCGGGAGGGCAGGTTCAACGACCGCCGCGACCGCCGCGGCCAGAACACCGGTCGCGAGCAAAGCCCGCAGCGCGAGCAGAACCCCCCGCGCGAGCAGGGGCGGGACAATCAGCAAGGGCAGAACCAGCAGAACCGCGACTGGGACGAGGAGGGCGGTGGCCGGCGTGGCCGCCGGCGCCGCAGCCGGGATCGGCAGAGTCGGCGCAACCGCGGTGGCGGTGGCAACCTGGAGCGCTTCGACGCCGAGCCGGTGCTCAGCGAAGACGACATCCTGGTGCCGGCCCGCGGCATCTTGGACGTACTGGACAACTATGCGTTCGTGCGCACCAGCGGATACCTGCCGGGGCCGGAGGACGCGTACGTCTCGCTGTCCATGGTGAAGAAGTTCGCCCTGCGCAAGGGTGACGTGATCACCGGAGTGATCCGGCAGCCGCGAGAGGGCGAGCGCAAGGAGAAGTTCAACCCGCTGGTCCGGCTGGACAGCGTCAACGGTGGAGACCCGGAGCAGGCCAAGAACCGGATCGAGTTCAACAAGCTGACTCCGCTCTACCCGCAGGAGCGGCTCAAGCTGGAAACAACCCCGAACCAGCTCGTCGGCCGGATCATCGACCTGATCGCGCCGGTGGGCAAGGGCCAGCGCGGCCTGATCGTGTCCCCCTCCAAGGCCGGCAAGACCATGATCATGCAGGCGATCGCCAACGCCATCACCACCAACAATCCCGAGGTGAAGCTGATGGTGGTGCTGGTCGACGAGCGGCCCGAGGAGGTGACCGACTTCCAGCGCGCCGTGCAGGGCGAGGTGATCTCCTCGACCTTCGACCGTCCGGCGGAGGACCACACGCTGGTCTCCGAGCTGGCGATCGAGCGGGCCAAGCGGCTCGTCGAGATGGGCCACGACGTGGTGATCCTGCTGGACGGCATCACCCGGCTGGGCCGGGCGTACAACCTGGCGGCGCCGGCTTCCGGCCGGATCCTGTCCGGTGGCGTCGACTCGGCTGCGCTCTATCCGCCCAAGAAGTTCTTCGGCGCGGCGCGCAACATCGAGGGCGGCGGCTCGCTGACCATCCTGGCCACGGCGCTGATCGAGACCGGCTCGAAGATGGACGAGGTGATCTTCGAGGAGTTCAAGGGCACCGGCAACATGGAGCTGCGGCTGCGGCGCGAGTTCGCCGACAAGCGGATCTTCCCGGCGATCGACGTTGACGCGTCGAGCACCCGGCGGGAGGAGCTGCTGATGAGTCGCGAGGAGCTGGCGATCGTCTGGAAGCTGCGCCGCGTGCTGGGTGGCCTGGACAACCTGCAGGGCCTGGAGATGCTGCTCGACCGGCTGCGCAAGACCCAGAGCAACGCCGAGTTCCTGATGGCGATCACCAAGACCATCCCCGAGCGCTAACCAGCGAGCACGATCTTCACGCTGCACCCCTTAAGCCGACGTTGCACCCGCTGCAGAGGGTGCAGCGTCCAGCTAAAGGGTGCAGCCTGGAATTTTGGTGGCCTCAACTGAGTTGAGGCAGAATCGAACCTTGGTGCCGGTTCACGCCCGCGTGGCGACCCGGCGCCAGACGAAGGAGAGAAACCTATGAAGCCCGACATCCACCCGTCGTACGGGGTGACGCAGGTGACCTGTACCTGCGGCAACACGTTCACCACTCGAAGCACGGCGCCCAACGGGGTGCTGCACGCAGACGTGTGCTCGGCCTGCCACCCGTTCTACACGGGCAAGCAGAAGATTCTCGACACCGGCGGCCGGGTGGCTCGCTTCGAGAAGCGTTACGCCGCCGCCAAGAAGGCCCCGGCGAAGAAGAAGTAGCTCCCTGACGGACCAGCTCGCCATCCTGCGAGCGTCGGTAAGGTCGCGCGCCGGTGCTGCCTGGACGGCCAAGGGAGCAGACAACGCCCCGCGAGGGGTTGAGTTGTACTCACCGTTGTCTGCGAGCGCGGAAGGAAGACAGCAGCCGAAGCGCGCGGCCGGGCGCGAGCAGGAAGGACAGTAGAGCGTGTTCGAGAATGCGCAGCCGCTGCGCGAGGAGTACGCCGCGCTCGAGGCTGCGCTCTCCGACCCGGAGACCCATGCCGACCTCGCCAAGGCGCGCAAGGTGGGCCGGCGGTACGCCGAGCTCACCCCGATCGTTCGCGGCATGGAGGATTACGAGCGGACCGCGGCCGACCTGGCCGCGGCCAAGGAGCTGGCCGAGGCGGACGACACGTTCGCCGTCGAGGCGGCTGAGCTCACCGAACGCCTGGACGCCATCGCCGAGCGGCTCACCCGGCTGCTTGCTCCCCGGGACCCCAACGACTCGGCCGATGCGTTGCTGGAGATCAAATCCGGCGAGGGCGGGGAGGAGTCGGCACTGTTCGCCGGCGATCTGCTCAAGATGTACTCCCGGTACGCCGAGAGCCGTGGCTGGAAGGTCGAGGTGCTCGACGCGCAGGAGACCGACCTGGGTGGCTACAAGTCGGTCACCGTGGCGATCAAGGCCCCGGCGGCAGGGGAGCCGGACCAGATGCCGTACGGGGTGCTCAAGTTCGAGGGCGGGGTGCACCGGGTGCAACGGGTACCGGTCACCGAGTCCCAGGGCCGGGTGCACACCTCAGCCGCCGGAGTCCTGGTGATGCCGGACGTCGACCAGGCCGAGGTGGACATCGACGAGAACGATCTGCGGATCGATGTCTATCGCTCCTCGGGTCCCGGCGGACAGGGGGTCAACACCACCGACTCTGCGGTCCGCATCACCCACCTGCCCACCGGGATCGTGGTGTCCTGCCAGAACGAGCGCTCCCAGCTGCAGAACCGGGAGCAGGCGATGCGGATGCTGCGGTCGCGGCTGCTGGCGCTGGCCGAGGAGCAGGCGGCCGATGCGGCGTCGGCGGCCCGGCGTAGCCAGGTCCGCACAGTCGACCGCTCCGAACGGGTCCGCACCTACAACTTCCCGGAGAACCGGATCTCCGATCACCGGATCGGCTTCAAGGCCTACAACCTCGACCAGGTGCTGGCCGGCGAGCTCGGGCCGGTGATCAATGCATTGCAGCAGGCCGACACGGCGGACCGGCTCGCCCAGGTCGGCGGCGCTTCCCTTTGACGTCCGCGGTCCGGCCGCTGCTGGCCGCTGCCGCGGCGGAACTGGCAGCCGCGGGCGTCGATTCCCCGGCCCAAGATGCCCGGATCCTGCTGTCCTTCGTCAGCGGTGTCGAGCTGCTCCGGCTGCCGCTGCTGACGGAGCTGGACGATGATCATGCCCGCCGGTTCCGGCAGCTGGTGGCGCGGCGGGCCGGGCGGGTGCCGCTGCAGCACCTGACCGGACGGGCGCACTTCCGCTCCATCGAGGTGGAGGTCGGTCCCGGTGTCTTCGTACCCCGTCCAGAGACCGAGGTGATGACGGGCTGGGCCATCGACGCGCTCGCATCGATGATCACCGCGCGACACCGGCCGCTGGTGGTCGAGCTGGGTACCGGCTCCGGCGCGATCGCCAAAGCGATCTCCTACGAGCTCACTCGGACCGACATCCACGCCGTGGAGATCTCACCGGAGGCCGCGGCGTACGCCCGGCGCAACCTCGCCGACACACTCGTCGAGCTGCACGTCGAGGACATGACCACCGCACTGCCAGAGCTGAATGGCACCGTCGACCTGGTGATCGCGAACCCGCCCTACATCCCGCTGGAGGCATACGCCTCGGTGCCACCCGAGGTTCGCGACCATGACCCGCCGCTGGCCCTGTTCGCCGGCCAGGACGGCCTGGACGCGATCAAGGTTGTCACCGACGTCGCTGCGCGGCTGCTCCGTCCGGCCGGCTTCGTCTGCGTCGAGCACGGCGACGTGCAGGGCGAGTCGGCGGTCGCCGTACTGGTAGCCAGCTGCGCCTTCCGCGGCGTACGCGATCATCGAGATCTGACCGGGCGGCCACGGTTCGTGACGGCCGTCAAACGGTAGCGATTCCGGACGCAACCACTGGCCGGCTCTGGCACGATGGGCGAGTGAGCGAGACCGCGGGTGAGCCCGGCCCCTCGGGCTTCCAGCGATTCGACTGCATGCTCGGGGACGACCTGGTGGCTCTCGCGACTGACGCGGCCAAGGACGCTGTGGTGGCTGGCGAGTGCATCGTGCTGCCGACCGACACCGTTTACGGCATCGGCGCGGACGCGTTCAGCGCCGAGGCGGTGCAACGACTGCTCGACGCCAAAGGCCGCGGCCGGGACATGCCGCCACCGGTGCTCATCGCCGACTCGAGCCTGATCAAGGCCCTCGCCACGGACGTACCAGCGG
>JBKPNA010000277.1:0-11644 GCA_046765695.1 Actinomycetota bacterium
TCCCCGGGCTGGGCCGGGTCACCGGAAACACCGACTTCGCCCGCCGAGTGGTCGATGACCGGACCACCCGTCACGACCCCGCGTTGGCCTCGTTCGCAGCGACCGTCGAGGCCGGAGTGGACATGGTGATGGTCTCCTCGGCGTTCTACACCAGGATCGACCCCAATCGCCGCGCCGCGAATTCGCCGGTGGTCATCGGTCAGATGCTGCGCGGCGATCTCGGATTTACAGGAGTGGTGATCTCCGACGATCTGGCCGCGGCGGCGATGGAGGACCTGACGCCAGCCGAGCGGGCACTGAAGTTCGTCGGCGCCGGCGGAGACCTGATGATCGTCGGCGATCCCGCGCTGGCCGGGACGATGGCGCACACTCTCGGCAGGCACGCCGCGGCCGATCAGGCGTTCGCCCGCCGGATCGAGCAGAGCGCCACCAGGGTGGTCAGACTCAAGGCGCGCCGAGGGCTTGCCTCCTGCGCGTAGACCCGCGCCGCGCGGCTACTCGGTGATCTTCAGTTGCTTGATCAGATCCCGGGCCGGTTGCACGAGTTGCGGCGTGGTGTCGGGGATCGAGGCGTAGTACAGGCCGGATCGGGTGCCGGCGGAGACGATGACGACGATCAGCAGCTCGCCCTTGGTCTTGAGGCCCGGGATGTCGAAGGAGAGCTGGGACTCCACGATCCAGCCGTCATGGCCGTCGATGGTGATGGCCTCGTTCTTCTTCACGTTGCTGCCGACCTCGGCGTTGCCGTAGAACTTGCCCAGGATGCACTTGACCACGATCTGTGAGCCCTGCTCTGGGGTGAAGAAGCCGTCCCCGGCCTGCAGCTCACCGACCAGCACCGAGGCGACCCACGAGGAGCCCTTCGCGTCGTAGTTCGACTCCACCGTGATGACCTGGCTCTGCACGTCTGTGCCGAACGGCACCCGGCTGTCGGTCTGCGGTGCGCTCCAGGGCGCCGGCAGCATCGGGTAGGAGATCGGGCCGCCGTACACCCTGCCGTCATTGGGATGGTCCTCCGGCACAGGAGTCTTCTCGGGCGGGCAAACGTCTTGGGTGACCGGACCGCCGCCGGGAGTGCCGACGCCAGCGGTGCCGCTGGACACGGCGCGGATCGCGATCACCGCCACCACGACGATGACCGCGACGAGGGCTACGCCAGCGATCCACCAGCCGACCGGAGACTTCTTCTTCTCGAGCTGCTGATAGTTCGCGTACGCCGAAGGGTTGGCGGCACCGTACGCCGACTGGCTGCCCGAACCGAACCCGCCAGCCTGACCGGATGCGGTGCCGGTCTGACCAAAACTGCCGCCGGTCTGACCGAAGGTGCTGCCCGGACCGAAGGGGTTGCCGGCTTGGCCGTACGCAGCGCCGCCGGCTGGCTGGCCGACGCTGGCCAGCCCCTGGTTGGGTGGCGGCGCGCCCGGGTTCGGCGAAGTGGCCGCTGACCAGGCCTTGCCGTCCCAGTAGCGGTAGAGACCCTGCCCGCCTCCGGGATCGGGATACCAACCAGCCTTCGCAGTCACGGCTGGGAGTCTATGTCGCCATGCTGTGCCACATGGGGCAAGCGATCGTGGCAACGCCAAGTCCCCCTACTCCCACTTCGCGCTACTTGGGCGCACTTAGCGCTACCTGCACGTAGCGCGAAGTGGGCCGAAGTAGCGTGGAGTGAGGACGGTGAGCGGTATCAGCGACACGCGGCTTGAACCCCGGATTTCGTCCCACCACAGAGCGGTCCTGCCGGATGCGGCTTTGTGCGGAGAAAGGTGGCCGGAAACGGGACTATCGGGTGTCGGATGCGGCTTTGTGCGGAAGGACGAGCGGTCAGTCTGGCGGGGGCAGGGGCCGGATGCGGCCTTGTGCGGAGGAAGTGACTGGAGACGATCGAAGTAGGAAGGTCCGCATGGGACCCGCCGACTTAGCGAGGAGCTCAGCCGAAGCGTCCAGTGATGTGGTCCTCAGTCGCCTTCAGGTCGGGGTTCGAGAAGATCTTCTCCGTTGTCCCCATCTCGATCAGCCGACCCGGCCTACCCTGCGCCGGCAGGTTGAAGAAGGCGGTCTGGTCACTGACCCGGGCTGCCTGCTGCATGTTGTGGGTCACGATCACCACCGTGTAGGCCTCTTTGAGCTCACCGATCAGGTCCTCGATGGCCAGGGTGGAGATCGGGTCGAGCGCCGAGCACGGCTCGTCCATCAGCAGCACTTGGGGCTCGACCGCGATGGCACGAGCGATGCAGAGCCGCTGCTGCTGCCCACCGGACAGGCCGATGCCTGCCCGGCCCAGCCGGTCCTTGACCTCGTTCCACAAGTTCGCCTGCCGCAGCGACCGCTCGACGGCCTCGGACAGCGTCCGCTTGTTCTTCACGCCGTTGAGCCGCAGCCCCGAGGCCACGTTGTCGAAGATCGACATCGACGGGAACGGGTTGGGCCGCTGGAAGACCATGCCGATCAGGCGCCGGACGGCCACCGGATCGACCCCCGGCCCGTACAGGTCGGTGCCGTCCAGCTCGACGCTGCCTTGAACATGGGCGCCCGGGATCACCTCGTGCATCCGGTTGATGGTCCGCAGCACCGTTGACTTGCCGCAACCAGACGGACCGATGAACGCCGTCACGGTACGCGGCTCAACGGTCATCGTGACGTTCTCGACCGCCTGGAAGCTGCCGTAGTAGATGTTCAGGTGGCTGATGTCGATGCGCTTGGCCATCGGCTCATCTCTCCTTGAGTTTGCTGGCGCGGGCGATGGCCCGGGCGACCAGGTTGAGTGACATCACGAGCAGGATCAGGGTCAGCGCGGCGGCCCAGACCCGTTCGTAACCGGGGAGCTGCGGGGCGACGTCACGGCCGGCGTTGATCATGGTCGGCAGGGAGCCCATGGTGTCGGAGAACGGCGAGAAGTTGATGCCCATCGCGTAGGACACCAGGATCAGCAAAGGCGCGGTCTCACCCATCACTCGGGCAAGGCCGAGCATCACACCAGTAGAGATACCGCTGAACGCGGTGGGGATCACCACCCGGACAATGGTCTTCCACTTCGGCACGCCGAGCGCGTACGACGCCTCGCGCAGCGAGTCCGGTACCAGCTTGAGCATCTCCTCGGTGGAGCGGAGCACCACGGGGAGCATCAGCAGCACCAGGGCCAGTGCGACGGCGAACGTCGAGCGGCCGAAGCCCAGGATGGTGATCAGGAAGGCGTAGATGAACAAGGCGGCCACGATCGAGGGGATACCGCTGAGGATGTCCACGGTGAAGCTGACCGCGCGAGCCACCTTGGTGCCGCGGGCGTACTCGACCAGCAGGATCGCCCCGAGGATGCCCAGCGGGACGGCGATGGCCGCACAGATCAGCCCTATTTCGATGGTGCCGACGATGGCGTGGTAGGCGCCGCCGCCCTCCCGCCGTGGGGTGATGCCGCGCTGGCTCTGCAGCCACCACTCTCGGGTGAGCAGCAGCTGGTAGCCCTTGCTGATGACGGTGAAGAGGATCCAGACCAGCGGGATGACCGCGAGGATCGCCGCGACGACGACGTACCCGTAGGCGATCGCGTTCTTGATCGTCCGCGCGCCGCTGGGCCGGCGCAACTGGAGCGGAGCGGGTGCGCTGGGTGCGTTGTTGACGGTGGTCACTTAGCATGCCCCCTCTCGGCGATGACTCGGGCCAGCGCGTTCACCACGAAGGTGACCACGAACAGCACCAGGCCAGCGGCGATGTACGCCCCTGTCTTGGAAGGGGTGTCGAACTCGGCGGCGTTGTTGGCGATCTTGCTGGCAAAGGTCTCTCCGCCGGCGAAGATGGAGGGGGTGAAGTCGCTCCCAGGGGCCGGCTGGCTGAGGATGATCATGACTGCGATGGTCTCTCCCAGCGCTCGGCCGAGGCCGAGCATGGAGGCGCTGATCACCCCGGAGCGGCCGTACGGCAGCACCGCGGTCCGGATCATCTCCCAGCGGGTCGCGCCCAGCGCGAGCGCCGCCTCGATGTGGTCCCGGGGGGTTTGGGCGAACACGTCCCGAGAGATCGCGGTCACGATCGGCAGGATCATGATGGCCAGCACGACGCCCGCGGTGAAGACCGAGTTGCGCGGAGAGATGATGGGCTCGAAGATCGGCACGAAGCCGAGGTGGCCGCTCAGCCATTCCGCCGCCGGGGCCAAAGCCGGCCCGAGCACGATCAGTCCCCACAGGCCGTAGACGATCGAGGGCACGGCGGCCAGCAGGTCGACCATGAACGACAGCGGTCCGGAGGCCCGCGGGTGCAGGTAATGGGTGAGGAACAGGGCGACGCCCACCGCGACAGGTACGGCGATGATCATGGCCACGATCGAGGTGAGCACCGTGGTCCAGAGCAGACCTGCGATGCCGAAGCGGAGCTCGGCACCGCCGACTACCCAGTTACGCGAGGTGAGGAAGTTGTCCTGGTCCTGCAGCAAAGCGGGGAGGGCCAGCGCGAGCAGAAAGACCCCGACGAAGACGACGAGCAGCACGATGAGGATGCCGGACCCGGCAGACAGGCTGCCGAAGACCCGATCACCGGTACGGCTGATCTTGGCCAGTTTGACTCCGGCGGTCTTTTCCACTACCGGCGCCGGCGATGCAGTGGACGGGTGCGCGACGAGCGGCACCTGGATGTGATGCGTGGGTTCGTGGTGACCGTCGGCCGGGGAGACGGCCGGATCGTCAGGTGCGGCAGGAAGGGTCGGCTCACGGTCGGGATCGGCCGTCTCTGCGCTCATCTTTGTCTGCGACACCATCCCCTCCTCGACACTTGCGGGCGGTCTAACTATGCGCTCTCGAGCATGCCGAAGCGAGGCTGCGCTGCTCCGCTTCGGCATGCTCACCGACTGTTCCTGCTTAGGAGATGGCCCGAATCGAGCCCTGCACCTTGGTCAGCAGCTCTCCAGGTACTGGGGCGTAGCCAAGCTCCTCGAGGGTGCCCTGGGTCTCCGGCGATGCGAAGTATCCGAGGAAGTCCTTGACGATGGCGGTCTTGCCAGCGTCAAGACCCTTGCTGCAGACGATCTCGTAGGTCACCAGCAGCGCCGGGTAGGCGCCCGTGGCTGTGTCGGTGTACTTCAGACCGAGCGCCAAGTCGTTGCCGCTGCCCTTGATCTGGGCCTCGCTGACGGCCTTGCCAACGCTGTCGCCGGTCAGCTCGACCGGGCCGTTGCCGTTGTCGATCTGGGCCATGCTCAGCTTGTTGTCCTTGGCGTAGCTCCACTCCATGTACGAGATGGAGTTCTTGGTGCTGGTCACTGCCTCGGCAACGCCCGACGACTTGTTCTTGCCCTCACCGGTGCCCGTCCAGGTCTTGGCGGGCTCGTCCTTCCAGGCGCCCTTGCCCGCTGCGGCCAGGAACTTGGTGGTGTTCTCCGTCGTGCCGGACTCGTCGGAGCGGAAGAACACGGTGATCTGGTCACTCGGCAGGTTCGCCCCGCTGTTCAGCTTGGCGATCTTGGGGTCGTTCCAGGTCTTGATGGTGCCGTTGAAGATCTCCGACAGCACCTCGGCGTTCAGCACCAGCTTGTCGACGCCGTCGAGGTGGTACGCGAAGGCGATCGGCCCGACGACCATCGGCAGGTTCCATGCGGGGTTGCCGCTGCAGCGTTCCTTCGCCTTGTCGGCCTCGACGACACCGTCCTTCTCCTCGGTCTTGAGCGCCGAGTCGGAGCCGGCGAAGTCGACCAGCCCGTTGTAGAACGACTTGATGCCCGCACCGGACCCAGTCGGGTTGTACTCGATGGTCGCCTTGTCGCTGCACTGGGCGTTGTATGCGGCGATGACCTCGGTGATCGCGTTGGCCTGCGCGCTGGAGCCCTCGGCGGACAGCTTGCCCGACGGGCAGGTCAGGCCTGAGGCGCTCGTGCCGCCGGATCCGCTGGCGCTCGGCTGGGCCGACGCCTCGCCACCCGAGGCCGGGACCGGATCGGAGCCGCAAGCGGCGAGAGTCAGGGTGGCCAGCGCAGCCACGGCGGCCAGCTTGGCGCCAGGTGGCGCCAGGAGGCGGTTCTTGGTCATGCGTGTCCTTCTCAGACTGAGGGGTTCCTTCCCCTGGTTGACCCGTGCGCTCATTGCACGGGGCTGGATCGGCAGGGCATGCGGCAGTGCCGACGAGCCGAACGTACGCAACCCAGATGTCGGAAAGGGCGGGTGAAGATGAACAGATAATGAATGGTCGGTTGCATACCAGAAAGGGCACGCTCAGACCGGTCGCGCCACGATTTTCTAGTGGCCCCCGGCGAGAGTTTGCTGCTGTAACATTCCTGCCCGTGATCATGGGCGAGAAGCGTTTCCTTGACGCTCCCGCGCGAATGATCGGGGATCGCGAGGTGGGAGCAGGCCGCCCGGTGTACATCACCGGAGAGATCGGTATCAACCACAATGGCGAGCTGGCAAATGCCATCGCCTTGCTCAATCAGGCAGCCGACGCCGGCTGCGACGCCGTCAAGTTCCAGAAGCGCACCCCCGAGGTGGCCACGCCGCGGGACCAGTGGGACATCGAACGAGACACCCCGTGGGGGCGGATGACCTACATCGACTATCGGCACCGGGTCGAGTTCGGGGTCGAGGAGTACGCCGAGATCGACAAGCACGCCAGGGAGCGTGGCATCGACTGGTTCGCCTCGCCGTGGGACCTGGAGTCGGTGGACTTCCTGGAGCAGTTCGACGTGCCGGCCCACAAGGTGGCGTCGGCCTCGCTCACCGACGACGAGCTGTTGCGCAAGGTGCGAGCGACCGGCCGCACCGTCATCTTGTCCACCGGCATGTCCACCATGCGGCAGATCCGGCACGCGGTCGAGGTGTTGGGCAGCGAGAACATCGTGCTGTGCCACGCCACCAGCACCTATCCGGCGCCGACGGCTGAGCTCAACCTGCGGATGATCCACACGCTGCAGGCCGAGTTCCCGAACGTGCCGATCGGCTACTCCGGCCACGAGACCGGCCTGCAGACCACGCTGGCAGCCGTAGCCATAGGCGCGGTCTTCGTCGAGCGGCATATCACCCTCGACCGGGCCATGTGGGGATCGGACCAGGCGGCATCGGTCGAGCCGCAGGGCCTGCAGCGACTCGTCCGCGACATCCGGGTCATCTCCGAGGCGCTGGGCGACGGGGTCAAGAAGGTGTACCCCGGTGAGGTGACTGCGATGAAGAAGTTGCGCCGGGTCCCCGGCCAATTCGCCGAGGGGGCGGCAGAGCTGGTCTCCGTGCCATGACCCGTACGGCCGCTGGCGCTCTGGCCCTGGTGGAGAGTCCCGCCCAGCTGCTGAACGTCGTCGAGGCGGCCTTTCGCATTCCGGACCTGGCCGGCACGCCGATCGCTGTCCTGGCCCCGACCGCGGGGCCTACCCGGAACCAGCTGCGGTTCATGAGCGGACTGGCGCGCGACGCGGGTCACGAGTTGTTCTGGTACGAGCCGCGACTTGGCCCGGCCGGTCTGGCCCGCACCGTCCGGACCTTCGCGAGCCAGTTCCGTGGGGTGCAGCATCTCGTCGTCGGCGACCCGTTCTCCGGAGTCATCCAGTTGATCTTGACCATGGCCCGGTTCCGGGGCGTGACCTTGGTCGACGACGGCACGGCGACCCTGGAGTTCGCCCGACTCTGGGCTTCGCGGGAGCCGCTGTCGCGGTGGCATCGGGCAGGCCTCCCCGGGCGTGCCTTGCCGCTGGCCGCGACGGTTCGGGACCGGATGGCCGGTGGCGTACGACGCCGGCTGACCGAGAGTGACTTGCGCCTGTTCACGGCCTTGCCGGTGCTGCTGCCAGGGGTGCAGGTGTGCCGCAACGACTACGCCTGGGTGCGCTCGCAGTGGCCGGCGCCTGAGATCAAGCCCGCGGCCGACCTGGTTGGAACCTCGCTGGTGGAGACCGGAGTCGTGCAGCCGGAGCGCTATCAACTGGGCGTGCAGTCGTTGATCGACCGCTATCAGGTTGCCCGCTACTTTGCGCACCGCAAGGAGGGCGAGTCGAAGCTGGCCGAGATCGCCGCCCTCGGAGTGGAAGTAATCCGTCCCGACCTGCCGCTTGAGCTCGTCGCCCGCCGTGGACCGGTCGGGCGCTTGGTGCTCAGCTTTCCGTCGACGGTGGTGCACACCCTGCCACTCGTCCTGGCCGGGACGGGTGTCCAGGTCCAGGTCTGCGAGATCCCGCCGCAGTGGTACGCGTCGAGGATGAACGGCCGGGCAGGTGACTTCCTCGGGCGGGTGAGCAGCACGGCGCGAGCAGAGCACGGCCTGACCGCGGTGGCCTGTTAGTGGTTTCGGGGGTGACCACTACGCTGCCGCGCATGGGTCTGGGCCGGGTCGTCGCCGTCATTCCAGCCCGCGGTGGCTCGAAGGGCGTGCCCGGCAAGAACCTGCGTCGGGTGGCCGGTCGGAGCCTGGTCCAGCGAGCGGTGGACGCGTGCCTCGCAGCGCGCTCGATCGACGCGACGTACGTCAGCACCGACGATGCCCGCATCGCCGAGGCTGCCCGCAGTGCCGGCGCGGAGCTTGTCGAACGGCCGGCCGAGCTGGCCGGGGACACCGCCAGCTCCGAGTCGGCACTGCTGCACACGCTGGATCAGTTGGCCGCCGGCGCGGGAGAACCGGAGATCCTCGTCCTCGTCCAGTGCACCAGCCCCTTCATCGTTCCCGGCGACCTCGACCGGGCTGTCGGCATGGTCGACAGTGGCCGAGCGGACTCGGTCTTCGCCGCGGTGCCGACCTATGAGTTCCTCTGGCGCTCCGGAGCAGACGGCCTGGCCAGCGGCATCAACCACGACGCGGCGTACCGGCCGCGGCGGCAGGACCGGGAGCCGCATTTCCGCGAGACCGGGGCGTTCTATGTCATGTCGGTGGCCGGTTTCCGCGCCGCCCGGCACAGGTTCTTCGGCCGGACCGCCGTCGTGGAGGTGCCGCAGCTGACCGCGGTGGAGATCGACAACGATCACGACCTGACTCTGGCCAGCGCCTTGGCCGCCACGATCGAGCCTGGTGTCCGGGTCGACGTCGACGTGGTGGTCACCGACTTCGACGGAGTACACACCGACGACTCGGCCACCGTCGGCGAGGACGGCTACGAAGCCGTCCGGGTCAGCCGCGCCGACGGGCTCGGTGTGGAGCGGCTGCGCAAGGCCGGTGTGCCGCTACTGATCCTGTCCAAGGAGACCAACCGGGTCGTACGGGCGCGGGCCGCCAAGCTGGGGGTCGAGGTCTCGAACGGGATCGAGGGCAAGGCAGACGCGGTCCGCGACTGGCTGCGGCGACAGGGCGTTCCGCCGGAACGGGCCGCGTACCTCGGCAACGACATCAACGATCTCGCGCCGATGGAGCTCGTCGGGTGGCCGATTGCCGTGGCTGATGCGCATCCGGCGGTCCGGCGGGCGGCGAGGCTGGTGCTGCGCCATTCCGGCGGTCACGGGGCGGTACGGGAACTGTGTGACCTTGTCCTCGAGACGCGAGAGCTCGCAGCGGCTGGACCCGGCGCCACAGCGACAGTGGAACCGTCAGCCGAAGCAGCCGACGCGCTCGCACCCAGCGGGATCCGGTAGCCGCCGGGCGGGGTGCCAGCCGGCCCGATGCCCGGTCGGCCAGCAGCTGGTCGAGCCGGCTGAGCCAGGTGTTCTGCTCCGCCGGGTGGAAGTAGTTGGCGGTCATCCAGGCACGGTCGGCGGCGTACAGACGGCCCGCAGCGAGGTCGGCCAACGTGCCGAGGCAACCCGAGCCCTCAAAGACCGTGTTGATCATCTTGGCGGACACGCCGAAGTCTCGCAGGACGAGCACGGGCCGGCCCATTGCCATCGCCTCCAGCGCGGCCGTCGAGGAGACGGTGGCCAGTCCCCGCGCCTGGGCCAGCGCCTGATCCATCGGGCCGGCGGTGAAACGAACCGCGTCGGGGGTGACCTGCTGCCGGTGAACCAGGTCGGCGTACAGCTGCGGGTACGGCCACTGCTCATGGTGGGTCTGCCACTCCGAGCCAGTGGCGCGAAGCTTGACCACTGCGGAGCCGGCCTCCGCGAGGGCCAGCAGGATCCGTTCCCGGTCGGCGCGGTCCGGTGGCACCTTGGCCTGGGCGGCGAAGAGCAGGTCGGTCCCCGGAACTGGGGCTTCGGCGTTGCCGGACCGACGGCTGAGGTAGGGCAGCGAGGCCAACCCGAAGGTCGTCGGCACGGCCAGCTCCCCGGCCAGATCCGTGAACTCAGCGATCTCGCGATGACTGTGCAGCACCAGCAAGTCGCAGCCGGCCCGCTGCAGGATGCTCCGTGGCGTGGCCGGCACACTGATCCCAGGCAGTCCGGTGACCACCACGGGTCGATCGACCGCTCGCAGCGGAAGCGCGCCGGTCAGGGCTGCGACGACCGGTCCCGAGGCGGCGAGCAGCACGACATCGGGCCTCTCCAGGCGCAATCTGCGCAGCAGCGCGGGATAGGACAACACCGGTACCGGCAGCCCGGCGGCGGCGTGGGCCTGGTCGGGCGAGGGGAGGATCGGGTTGCCGACCAGTAGCTGGGTGCTCGACCAGGAGTCCGGCAACGACCGCAGGGTGGCGATGCTCCACTTGAGGTATGAATCGCTGTCTGAGATGGCGATGATCCGCGTCACCGTTCACCTTTCGTGCTGCCGGTGTGGCTCCCCGAACCCTATGGCGTGATCTCACTTTGCCGCGTCAAGACGACGAACGGGTGTCTCGGGGCGCGTTCTGACACACGTTGGCCATCTTGACGCGCCTAACGTCAGGAGGCCGGGAAGTGCACCCGCCATTCGGGCTTGAACGTGCCCCGGATGTGACGGGCGCCACGCTCGAGCAAGGCCTCCCGTACGCGGACAAGGGTCTGCAGCGGGTCGGCGTAAATGCCCTCGGCGGTAACCACAATCAGCCGCCAATGCATCTGGTCCAGCTCCTCGCGTCTGAAGATGTCGGTGAGCCACTGCTGGGTGTCATTTGCGTGCTGGCGTCCGTCGTACTCGAGGATCAGGCAAAGCTCCTCGTACGCCAGGTCATACCGTCGCCGCCACGAACCGTCCCGGGCGCGGAGGATCAGGTTGACTCTCGGCTCCGGTAGTCCTGCGAGGACGAGCAGCAACCGGAGCCTGGTCTCGAGGGGGAGTCGACGTCCCTTCGGGCCAGACCCGTGGCGCGACGGGCCACCCGGCATCCCCGCCCGCTCCACTCTGGGCCGCCTCCCGCAATTGCTCCGGAGTGGTGCGCGCAGCCTTGATCATCCCGTCCGCGGCGATCACCAGGTCGATGAGTTTGAGCCCAGCGGCCGCCAGGTCGAGGAAGGTCTGCTCCGGCGTCGAGAGGGGGATGCCCTTATGCAGGGTGGTCTGTACGGGGCCGTTGCCGTAGTGGGTCTTCACCCCCTGCCGAATCTGGCGGCCCTGGGCGGATGGCGTCCAGACATGGGTGTCCCCATCGTCTGGCACTGCCGCTCCCCAAAGTTCTGCCGCGGTGCGATGGCTGATGTGAGATCCGGCAGGGACGAGGTTCAGCACGGCCTGAGCTCTGAGCAATGAAGTGATCTTGACCTCACGGAGTACATAACAGTCCCAGAAGATCTTGTGGAACCGCTTGGTCAGCAGCATCTCTGGCGTGAGGCCGGCCGCACGGGCCTCAGCGCGACTGAATGGGCGACGTGGGTCGAAAGGGGGTTGTCTTTGTGCTGGCGCATACATG
>JBKPNA010000278.1:0-9900 GCA_046765695.1 Actinomycetota bacterium
TCCTCGGCCGGGTTGTCGGGTGAGGAGTCCAGCGCGTAGTACCGGTCGAGGTCTGCCGGCCCCATGCAGCCGACCGGCGTTGACCTCCCTACGCCGCGAGGGTCCCAACCCACGATGTCGTACGCCGACAGTCCGGCTGACTCGAAGTAGCTCACGTACGACGTGCCCGACCCGCCTGGACCGCCCGGGTTGATGAACAACGTGCCCAGCCGCGGGCTCTGCGTCGCCGGTCGGCGGGCCACCGCCAGGGTGAGCGCGGTGCCATCAGGCTTGGTGTAGTCCAGCGGTGCGCGGATCAGGGCACAGGTTAGGCCGCCTCCACACCGCTCCCAGTCCAGTTCCTGGTTGGTGTAGCGGTCCATGCCGGATCCCGGCGGCGGGTCAGCGAACCCGTTGGGCTGCACCGGCGGAATCGGCTGCAGCGGCCTTCCGGCCGTTGGCGTGCCCGACGGTGTCGGACTGGCCGTCGACGGATCGGTCGTCGCCACGATGCTGGGAGACGATGTCGGTGTATGGGTCCGGCCACCAGGGGTGCGCAACGAGAGGCTGCAGCCAGCGAGCCACAGCACCAGGAACAGGCAGATCAGGCCGTAGCCACGCCTACGCAGCTCCGATCGGGCCGTCACGCCGCGAGCCTACGTGGATCGTGGAGACTCCGCGCGGCCGCCGAGCCGCGACTCGTACGTCCGGCGCGCCCCGCACACCGCTGCCCGGGAGCAGGGACTCACCTGCCCGGTGGAACTCATCCGGACGACCACCGAATCGGCCGGGACCTGGTGCGCCACCACCACTGCCTCCCCCTCCGGCAGGCTGACGTGCTGGCCGACCGCCGGCACCTCACGCGCGAACTCGGCGTAGAGAGGGTGCTCGTACTTCAGGCAGCACATCAGCCGACCGCAGGCACCCGAGATCTTGAGCGGGTTGGGCGGCAGGTCCTGCATCCTGGCCATCCGCAGGCTGACCGGCTCGAAGTCCTTCAGGAACGTCGCACAGCACAGTTCGCGGCCGCAGCTGCCCAGACCGCCGACCAGCCGGGCCGCGTCGCGGGATCCGACCTGGCGTAGGTCGATCCGAGCTTGCAGCACGCGGGCCAGGTCGCCGACCAGCACCCGGAAGTCGACCCGCTGGGGAGCGGTGAAGTAGATCACCACCATCCGGTCGAAGTCCTCGCCGGTGTCGAGGAAGTCGACCCCCATCACCTTCATCGGCAGATCGTTCTTCTTGATCAACCGCCTGGCCACAAGCTTGGCCTCGGCCCGGCGTTGCCGGTTGGCCGCGTCGCGCTCCAGCTGCGCTTCGCTGGCGAGGCCGGCGCAGACCGGTAGCGAGCCGAACTCCTCGGTCACCCACTCGGGCGCCCAGACACACTCGGCCACCTCTGGCCCCGAGTCGGTCGGCACCAGGACCCGGTCGCCGACGGAGTAGTCGGCCTCGCCGGGATCGAGATAGTAAAGCCTGCCGAAGCGCTCGAAGGAGACCGCCATCACCCGAGGCATGAGGCCAATCTAAAGGTGGACCTGTCGGCTGTCCGGCAGTTTCGGACGGAATCGCGAGCGTTCCTGACCCAGGACAAGCGGGAAGCCCGGCAGATGCGGGTCTGCCGGGCTTCCACGGGTGGGTAACTGGGGGGCAGGGACCCACCCGCGCCATAATGCCTATTGAATCCGCAGAACCTGTCCAACGTAGATCCGGTTCGGGTTCTTGACGGTCGTCTTGTTGAGCTTCCAAAGGGCGCGCCAGCCGCCCTTGACGTGATAGCGCTTGGCGACCTTTGCCAGCGTATCGCCGCGGATCACCTTGACCCGCTTGACCTGACCGGTCGATTTCTTGGCGACGGGCTTGGCCTTCTTCACCACCGGCTTCGGTGACTTTGCCTTGGTCAGGCCGGGGTTCGTTGCCGGGACGGCCTTCTTGTCGGCCTTGCCGTTTGCTTTGGTCAGCCCCGCTCGACGGCTACACGTCGGCCAGGCGCCAGGACCCTGCGAGGCCAGCACCCGGCGCGCGATGGCGATCTGTTCTGCCTTGGTCGCCTTGTGAGCCTGACTGGCGTACGTGCGGCCGCCGAAGGCCTTCCAGGTCCGGGAAGAGAACTGCAACCCGCCGTAGTACCCATTGCCTGTACTGATGTGCCAGCGGTTGCCGCTCTCGCACTGGGCCACCTTGTCCCACACGGTTGGCGCCGCCTGCGCCGGCAGTGAGCCGGCCAGTGCGATACCGAGGGTCAAGGCAAAGCCGGCCAGAATGCCGAGCGCCCACCTGATGATCCTGGACGTCAAAACGACAATCCTTCCCTGGATTCACGCCTGGATGGCAGATGGCGGGGCAGGACGACATGGCCGCCTAACGCCGCGGCGAGTCTTTTCGCCGTGGCTTGCACCCCCCTGAAGTCCCCGTTCCCGATCCGGGTTCTCCGCTGTTCTCCACCTTCGCTGCGCCCGGGACGGTCCCGGCAAGGCGCCCGCCCAGCGAAGCTTCGGCGTAGCGGACACGCGACCCCAGCGGGCACATCCGGTGCCTGACTGGATCCCTCCCTGTTGTAAGGCGATCGTGACCGATCTATGTAACGAATCGGAAACGAGGCCGGGTTAACGCTAAAGCCAACGCCACTCCTGTGCAAGTGGTACGGCCCGACAATTCGCGGAACAGCCCGTTCGATCCTTTGCCGCTCGGTCGCGTAACCAACCACACGACGGTCTGGCGTTCCGGCGAAATCCTGGCCGGGCGGCGCAAAAAGACCCGGCCAGAACTGGCCGGGTCAAAAGGTTGTCGGAGAGAACGCTCGGGGGTTCGTCCCCTCCGGCAACCCGCGCCTCAGGTTAGTACACAACCGAGGAAAAATGGGCTAGAACCGAAAACCAACATGAAACCGTTGATCAGCGCCGCGTCAGCCCTCCACCAACGCGATCAGTGTGGCCTCGACAGCGAGCAGCGGAGCAACATTTCCCTCCAGCGCCGTGCGGCAGGCGAGCAGTGCATCGATCCGACGCAGAGTGGACTCCGGCGTCGATTTCCTTGCCAGGACGGCGATCTCGGCTGCCAGATCGCGATTGACCAGGGCAGCGCCGGACGAGGTCTGCACGCTGAGCACGTCCCGGTAGAAGCCCGTCAACTCAGTCAGCGCCCGGTCGATGGCGTCGTGTTGAAAGCGTTTCGCCCGCGCCTTCTGCTGATCTTCGAGGTCCTTCAACGCAGCCTGAGCCTGACGTGGCCGTGCCCCCTTGGTGCCGAATCCCAGCGCCTCCTCCAGTGCGGCCCGCTCACGGGCATCGATCTCCTCGGTGGCTGCCGCCGCCTCCTGCGTGCAGGCCTCCACCAGCTGCGCGGCAGCTGTCAGGCACCCGCCGAGACCCTTGAGGCGCGACGGAATCCGCAGCACCTCTGCCCGGCGACGACGCGCGTCCTCGTTCCGGGCCAGCGCCCTGGCGCGGCCGACATGGCCCTGGGCCACCTGCGCCGCGTACGCCGCCAACGCCGGCTCGATCCCGTCCCGCGTCTGCAGCAGCTGGGCGACTGCGGCAACGCTCGGGGTCTGTAACCGAAGCTGCCGGCACCGCGACCGAATGGTGGCGACCACGTCGTCGGGTGTGGGCGCACACAAGATCCACACCGTACGCGGTGCCGGCTCCTCGATGCTCTTGAGCAACGCGTCGGCCCCCCGCTCGGTCACCCGGTCCGCATCCTCCACCACGATCACCTGCCAGCGACCGACCGTTGGGCTCATCGCCGCCCGACGGACCAGCTCCCGGACCTCCTTGACGCCGATGGACAGCAGCTCGGTCCGGACCAGGGTGACATCTGGATGGGCGCCCGACAGTGCCGGCCGGCAGTCGTTGCAGTCCCCGCAACCGCCGAACCGGCACTGCAGGGCGGCAGCGAAGGCTCTGGCGGCGTTGGATCGGCCGGAGCCGGGCGGGCCGGTGATCAGCCACGCGTGGCTCATGGCGTGCGGCTCGTTTGCGACGGCACGGCGCAGCGTCGTGACGGCGGCATGCTGGCCGATCAGCTCGGCCCAGACCCCCGCTGTCATGCGTCGATTCTGGCCCCGACCGCCGACAGCAGCGGGGTCAACCGCTTGCGGACCTGAGCGGCGATCTTCGCCCGGCTGTCGCGGGCATCGAGGATGAGGTAGTGCTTCGGGTCCTGCCGGGCGAGCTCCAGGAAATGCTGCCGGACCGCTTCATGGAACACCTCACCCGCGGCCTCCAGCCGATCCCGATCGGACTTCGCGTAGACCGCCTGACCGGGTTCGGTGTCCAGCACCACGGTCAGGTGGGGTCGCAGGTCCTCGGTGGCCCAGCGGGCCACCTGTTCGACCTCGGCCGCGGCCAGCACCCTGCCCGCTCCCTGATAGGCCAGCAGCGAGTCGACGTAGCGGTCGCAGACCACGACCGCGCCCCGCGCCAGCGCGGGACGTACCACGGCGAACAGGTGCTGGGCCTTGTCAGCGGCGTACAGCAGCGCCTCCGCCCGGGGTGACATCTCCCCCGTCGCCGGGTCGAGCACGATCCGCCGGATGGCTGCGCCCACCGTGGTGTCGCCCGGCTCGAACGTGCGCACCACCTCGTAGCCCTGCTCGTCCAGCCATCGGCAGCAGAGCTCGACCTGGGTGGTCTTGCCCACTCCGTCGCCGCCTTCGAAGACGACGAACGCGCCCGTGGGACTCCTCACGCGTCCAGCTTCTTGACGATCTTGGACCACTGGCGCACGAACTCAAGCTTGCTGCGGCGCGCCTTCTCGGTCTCACGTTCGAAGTCCCGACCCGCCTGGAACGCCAGTTCTGGGCTGAGATCGGCCACCAGCAGCAGGGCGGCCTCCTCCGAGGTCCGGTCGTCGATTACCTGGGCCAGCAGTCCGCCAGCCGAGGCCAGCCGCTGCTGAGTCTGGAGAGAGTTGTCGGGCAGCACCCGCCGGGCCACGTCGAGTACCCGCTGCAACCGGCCCATCTCCTGCCAGGCCTCGTCCCATTCCTCTTCTCCAGACTCGACGGTCAGTCTGTCGGCCCTGCCTCGCAGCCTGGTGACGGCCGCGTCCACGAGCTCGCCGAGGATCACTCGAGCCGGCTCGGTCCGTACCTCGGCCAGCTTGGGGCTGCGCACCGCGCCGACCAGTCGCTCCAGCACGGTCAGATAGCGCTCACTGCGCAGCCGACTGGCCAGCCGGTCCCGGCCGGTGTCCTCAGACGGCGCGGAGTCGAGGCTGATCCAGCCCAGCTCGTCGTAGAGATCCTCGACCCACTCGGGGTCCAGTACGGCGGACAGCCCCTTGAACTCGTCGCGAAGGTTGGCCGCCTCATCGGCCAGCCGGGCCAGGGCAGTGAGATCGCCACCGCGGACGGCCAGGTCGGCCTCGACGATCCGGCGCAGCCGCAACGCCAACAGCTGAGACACGAACTTCTTGAAGGACCCCTCCGGGTCGAACGGCTCCGGCACCGGCAGGTCGGTCGGGCCGGTGGCAGGTGCGCCCAGCCGGTGCACCAGGCGGGGGAAGCGGGGCACGTAGGTGGCACCCGCCTGGATGAAGGCCCGGTCCAACCATGCCGTCTGCTCATCGGTCAGGCCGGGACCGATGGGTGTGATCATCACCTCGCGGTAACGCGCGGTGGTCAGTCCGCCCCGGCGTACGGTCACCTTGTCGTCGCGCAGCAGCGCCAGGGTGGTGCCGTGGTCGTCCCGCAGGGCGAACTCGCGCCGGTCGCAGGTAAGGGCCGCGACAGGGCCCAGGGTGCCGCGGCGGCGCAGCGGCCGGATCAGATCGGCGAACGCCTCGGGCAGCTCGGCGTGTCCCATCAGCTCGATCCGGTCCTTGGGCAGCAGCGGCTGCCAATCGGGGGCGGTCAGGTACCACTCCCCACGACCGTCGAGCACCCGATGAGCCAGCAGCACCCCGGAGCGGATCAGCCGGTGATCCGGGGCGTCCAGCAACGTGACGTCGATCGAGTACGCGGCATTGTGCCCGGCGCGGGCGACCAGGTTGTGCAGCCCGAGGTTGGGGTTGATCAGCCGTGGCGCGGCAGCGCTGTAGGGCAGGTCGTAGAGCCGCTGGCCCGGGGGCCGGTTGCTGGAGGATCCTGGGGGAAGCGCTGCTGGCGGTGCGGCCGGCACGACGGTAGCCGGCGCGGTCTTGCCGCCGCGCTTGCTCTTGCGCCGCCTGCCCTTGGCCATGCCGGAATCCTCCCACCCTCACCCGAATCTGGCATCCGCCGCCCGTGATGGCCGGGCCCTTGCCACGAAATCCCTACGCGCGTTTCATCGCTGATCGGCGTGTCGGCCAAGGCCCCACGGCCTGGAGCCGGGTTCTCAGGTGATGGTTCGGGCTGGTGACTTCTTCGTGGCCTTCTTGGCCGCAGCCTTCTTAGCCGAGCCGTTGGTCGTGGCGGCCGTCTTCGTTGCGGCCCGCTTGGCTGCCCCCTTCTTGGCCGGGCGCTTCTTGACGGTGGGACCCTTGGCGCGCTTCTCGGCCAGCAGTTCGGCGGCTCGCTCAGCGGTCATCGTGGCGGGATCGTCGCCGCGGCGCAGGGTCGCGTTCACCTCACCGTCGGTGACGTAGGGCCCAAACCGCCCTTCCTTGATCACCATCGGGCGCCCCGACACCGGGTCGAGCCCGAGCTCGGCGAGGGGCGGCTTGGCCGCGGCTCGGCCACGCTGCTTGGGCAGGGCGTAGATCGCGCGGGCTTCCTCCAGCGTGATCGTGAAGATCTGCTCCTCGCTGTCCAGCGATCGAGAGTCGGTGCCCTTTTTCAGGTACGGCCCGTAGCGCCCGTTCTGCGCGGTGATCGGCACCCCGTCGGCATCGGTCCCGACGACCCGGGGCAGGCTCATCAGTTGCAGCGCCTGCTCCAGGGTGACCGTCTCAAGGCTCATCGACCGGAGCAGCGATCCGGTGCGCGGCTTGGTCTTGCCGTTGTCGGGATCGACCACCTCGGTCACGTACGGTCCGTAGCGGCCGTTTCTGGCGACGATCATATGCTGGGTCTCCGGGTCGAGGCCCAGCTCGCGCTCCTCACCCATCGGCCGGGACAGCAGCTGCCGGGCCAGGTCGACGGTGAGCTCGTCGGGCGGCAGGTCGTCGGCCACATTGGCCCGGTGGCCCTGGTCGTCCTCCACGTACGTGCCGTACCGCCCGACCCGGACCGCGATCGGGTTGTCGCCGGTCGTCTCCAGGTCACCAATCGGGAAGGTGGCGATCTTGCGGGCATCGATCTCCCCCAGTTCCGAGACGAGCCGCTGCAGCCCCTCCCGGTTGCCGTCGCCGCCGAAATAGAAGTCCGTCAGCACTGCGATCCGCGCGGCGTTACCGCCGGCGATCTGATCCAGCACCTCCTCCATCTCGGCAGTGAAGGCGTAGTCCACCAGCTTGGGGAAGTGCTCCTCGAGCAGCCGGGTAACGGCGAAGGCCAGCCAAGTCGGCACCAGCGCAGTGCCCTTCTTGAACACATAATCGCGGCTGGTGATGGTGCGGATGATCGAGGCGTACGTCGACGGCCGGCCGATCTCCAGCTCCTCCAGCTTCGCCACCAGCGATGGCTCGGTGTAGCGGGCCGGCGGTCGGGTTTCGTGGCCGACCGCGGTGACGGAGTCGGGTCGCAGCGACTGGCCCTCCGTCATGTTGGGCAGCCGGGTCTGGGCGTCGTCGGCGGCCTGGTCGGCGTCGACGAACGACTCGACGTAGGCCTTGAGGAAGCCGTGGAAGGTGATGGTCCGGCCGGACGCGACGAATGTGCACTGCTCCCCGGCCGACGGCCTTGCGGAGATGGTCACCGTGATCGACCGGCCCTCGGCGTCCTTCATCTGAGAGGCGATGGTTCGCATCCAGATCAGCTCGTAGAGCCGGAACTGATCGCCGGTCAGCCCCGTCTGCGCCGGCGTCAGGAACCTTTCCCCCGCCGGCCGGATTGCCTCGTGCGCCTCCTGGGCATTCTTGATCTTGGAGGTGTACACCCGGGGCCGGTCGGGCAGGTAGTCCGGCCCGAAGAGCTGCCGCACCTGACTGCGGGCGGCGGCAATCGCGGAGTCGGACAGCGTGACCGAGTCGGTCCGCATGTAGGTGATGAAGCCGGCCTCGTACAGATCCTGCGCCACCGACATCGCCCGCTGCGCGGTGAAGCCGAGCTTGCGGCCCGCCTCCTGCTGCAGCGTGGTGGTGCGGAAGGGTGCGTACGGGCGGCGGGTGTAGGGCTTGGACTCGATGGCGGTGACGTCGAACCTGGCGCTCCGCAAGGCCACTGCCAGGTCCTCGGCCGCCGGCTGGTCCAGCCGCAGCAACGCGTCCGAGCCCCGGTTGACCAGGACACCCGTGCTGTCGAAGTCCCTGCCTTGGGCGACCCGGCGGTCACCGACCCGAGTCAACCGGGCGGGGAACAACGGCGGCTCGGCGCCGGCACCAGCGTCGAGGACAGCGTCCAGGTCCCAGTAGGAGGCGGGCCGGAATGCCATCCGCTCCCGCTCCCGGTCCACCACCAGGCGGGTGGCAACGGACTGCACCCGGCCGGCCGAGAGCCGTGGCATGACCTTCTTCCACAGCACGGGAGACACCTCGTAGCCGTAGAGCCGGTCCAGAATCCGCCGCGTCTCCTGGGCGTCGACCAGATCGGAGTCCAGGTCGCGTGGATTGGCCACCGCCTCGGCGATCGCGGTCGGAGTGATCTCGTGGAACACCATCCGCCGGGCCGGCACCTTGGGCTTGAGCTCCTGCAGCAGGTGCCAGGCGATCGCCTCGCCCTCACGGTCGCCGTCCGTGGCGAGCAGCAGCTCATCGGCTCCGGCCAGCGCCTCCTTCAACGAGCGGAGGATAGCTCGCTTGTCCGGATTGACGACGTACAGGGCCTCGAAGCCGTTGTCCACGTCCACACCGGTACGGGCCCATTTCTCGCCCTTGTACTTGGCCGGCACCTCGGAGGCGCCGGTGGGCAGGTCGCGCACGTGCCCGCGGCTGGACTCGACGATGTAGCTATCGCCGAGAAACCCCGCGATCTTGTTGGCCTTGGTCGGCGACTCGACGATGACGAGTCGCCGGCCCCCTCCCTTGACCGCCACTGGCCCTGCCCCCACTCTCTTCCTCACTCGATGCCGACGTCCGGCCCTGATCCCGCACTGCGGCGGGCATACTCTACGGGCAACGTCGAAAGATGCCGGAGAAACGTTGTCGTTTCGGGATGAATTCCCACTTTCTGGCCACATCCCACATACCTGCACAGCCTCGACTCCGTCTCTCCGCACAACTCCATAAACGAAGCCCAATCAACCCATCTGGGCCTCCGTTCCTCCGCACAACTCCACAGCCGGCTCGCGCCGTGCTGTGCTAGCCGAGGAAACCGTCGATGACCAGTGCGCGGACCCGATCGACTGTGTCCCGGGTGAGCGCGGCGGGGTCCGTACCGACAAGTCCGCTCACCGCAGCGATGATCTCGGCCAGGGTCAGCTCCCCGTCACAGGCGCCCAGGATGCCGGCCGTCGGCGTGTCCACCGCGATTGCCCGGCGGAAACCGGCCTGCTGGCGCAGCACGATGTGCTGCGGGTCAGCCTCGCCTGGACGTCCGGTGGTTTCCTCGATCACGTCGCCGGCCAGCCGCCAGCTCGTCTGCAGAATCTGCTCGTCGGTCATGCCGGACAACCGCTCGATCGCATCCAGCTCGGCGGCAAGAGCCGGACCAATCGGTTGCTCCAGCGGGTGCGGCCAGTCCTCGATCCGCACCCAGGGCTCCGCCCGGCCGGCGTTGCGCAGCACCAGCCAGCCCAACCCGATCGCCTCGATCCGCAGCCGGCCGAAGTAGTCACACCATCGTCGGTAGTGCTCGGCGTACGCGGGTGAGCCGGCGAGGCCTGCATCGGAGAGCCAGACCTCGATGTAGGCGTAGGGGTCGAGGATCTCCCGCTGCACCACGTGCGCGTCGCAGCCGGTTGT
>JBKPNA010000279.1:0-3211 GCA_046765695.1 Actinomycetota bacterium
CCTCCAGACGCCGGGATTGAGACTAAAACTGAGACTGAGGGCAGAACGCCGATCTGCGGTTGAGGACGCGGACCGGTGTCTGCCCTAGTCAGAGTGGCGGTGGCGGAGGGATTTGAACCCTCGGAGGCTTTCACCTCACACGCTTTCGAGGCGTGCTCTTTAGGCCGCTCAGACACGCCACCGTCCCGTAGGTTACCCAAGTCGATCGCGCATCGGCGAATCCGAAATCACCAGCGTGCTGGATCGTCCACCGTGTTCGGTGGACAAGTCAGCACGATCCGAAGCTTCCACAGGCCGGGCCAGTCATCCACAGTTTCGGCTGCGGGCGGCACGGCAGCGTTTCCGGACCAGAGACTCCAGGCGTGCAGAAACGACGGGAGATTCCGGCGGCACTGACCCGCCTGGCCGGGGGCCAGGCCGGGGTGATCAGCCGAGACCAGGCTCGGGGACTCGGCCTGACTGACCGGGTGATCGAGCGGCTGATCGGGGAGGACCGATGGCGGCCCGTCACTCGAGGTGTCTATCTCACGATCCCGGTGGAGCCAACCTGGGACAGCCTGTGTTGGGCGGGACTGCTGATCGGCGGCGAACTGGCCCGCCTGGGACCACGTGCCTCCGGATATCTGCACCAGCTCCTCCCGGACGCGCCGCAGCCAATCGACATCCTGGTGCCACTGGGCCGATCGCACCTGGTCAGCGGATCGTGGCGGTTCGCCCGCGAGCGATTCGGTGCCCGCTCCAATCGAACGGTCGACTCACCGCCGCGGCTGACCGTGGACGACACGGTGCTCGACCTCTGCGCAGCCAGTTCCCCCGTCGGAGGTGGTGCACCTGCTGACCAGGGCCGCGCAGCTGCGGATCACCACGCCCCAACGGTTGGCGGCCGCAATGCAGAATCGGGCCCGGCAGCGGAACCGGGCTCTGATTGCCTCGGTCTTGGGTGAGGTGGCGACCGGGGCCGAGTCGCCGCTGGAGCTGCGATATCTCAAGGACGTCGAGCGAGCACACCGGCTGCCGGTCGGCCGCAGGCAACACAGACGACTGGGTCTGCCCTGCTGCAGTGACGTCGGGTACGACGAGTTCCAGGTACTGGTCGAGCTCGACGGCCGAATCGGACACGATGGCACCGGCCGGTTCCGTGACCTCGACCGCGACAACCGCTTCGCCTCGCTCTCCTGGCTGACCCTGCGTTACGGCTGGCACGATGTCGTTCATCGGCCCTGCCAGATCGCCTTCCAGGTCGCCGATGTGCTGATCAGCCGCGGCTGGTCGGGCCTGCCGAGCCGCTGCCGGCGCTGTGCAGCTGTCCCCGATCGGGAGCTGGCGGGTTAGCGTGCTGACTTTTCCACCGTCTACGGTGGGAAAATCAGCACGATCGTGTCCAGCCCCTCAACGAGAAGCGAAGAACTCGGTCAGCAGAGCGCCGCACTCGGCCTCGAGGATGCCGCCGCGTACGTCGACCCGATGGTTGAGGCGTGGGTCGCGGACCACATCGAACAGGGACGCCACCGCCCCGGCCTTCGGGTCGTACGCACCGAACACCAGCCGGCCGACCCGGGCGAGCACCAAGGCCCCGGCACACATGGTGCAGGGCTCGAGCGTGACCACCAGCGTGTGATCGGTCAGCCGCCAGGAGCTGAGGGCGGCCGCCGCCTCCCGCAACGCCAGCACCTCGGCGTGCGCCGTCGGGTCACCGGCCAGCTCCCGCTGGTTGCCGGCCGCCGCGGCAACCACACCGGCAGGGTCAAGCAGCACTGCCCCAATGGGCACATCGCCATGCGCCGCCGCAAGGCGAGCATGCTGCAGGGCCAGCCGCATGGGGCCGTCCCACTGGCTGGCCACGACCGGACTCAGGTCTGCAGGGCCGCCTCGGCGACCTTCTGGAACTGCGGGTTGATCTTGATCCGCTCCGCGATGGCCACCAGCATCTCGTCGCTGCCCATGTCGAGGTCGTCGATGATCGCACCCAGGTCGAAGTCACTCAGGCCCAGATCGGCCAGCAGACCGAGATCCCCCATCGGCTCCGACTCATCCTCCTCATCGGGGATCTCCTCGCCGAGGTAGTCGGCAACGTCCCGGGCAATGGGCCATTCGTTGGCGGCCGTGCCGTCGGACAACAGCACCTGAACGTGCGGCCCCCGCACCCGCGCGATGACGAAGACCTCCTCGACCAGGCTGACGAAGCCGATCGACCCGGCGTCACCCGGCAACCGTCGCAGCTGGACGATCAGCTCATCCAGATCGTTGGCCAGGTCCTTGGCCAGCTCCTGTACGTACGGTTGCCCGTCTTCGCGGTAGGCGGCAAGCACGAAGTCGATCTCGTCGTCGGCTGCGTCCTCCGGCTCGTCCTCGTCATCGCCGTCGTCGTCCAGCTCCTCGTCGGGCTCGGCCAGCACCCCGGCGGGCGAGCGCTCGCCCTTGCCCTCCAGTTCGAACGACTCGTATTCCTCGTCGTCGAAGTCCGGCATGATCACTCCTTCGCGCCGATGGCGTCCGAATTTCCCGGTCCATCGTGTCAGACGTCGAGCCTAGTGCGACTGCCGTCCCCAGGAGCCCGCCAGGCTCGTTACGGTTCACTCGTGGAACTGCGCACGATCGATCATCCGCTGGTCGCCCACAAGCTGACCCTGCTGCGGGACGAGCGGACCGAGTCACCGACCTTCCGGCGACTGACCGAGGAGCTGGTCACCCTGCTCGCGTACGAGGCCACCCGCGACGTGCGGGTCGTGCCGCACACCGTACAGACGCCGCTGCAGCCGGCGCGCGGGGTCAAGCTGGCCGCACCTCGGCCGCTGGTGGTGCCGATCCTGCGCGCCGGATTGGGGATGCTCGAGGGGATGACCCGGCTGATCCCGACGGCCGAGGTCGGGTTCGTCGGCATGGTGCGCAACGAGACCACCCTCATCGCCACCACGTACGCCGAGCGCCTGCCCAGCGACCTGACCGGCCGGCAGTGCTACCTGCTGGACCCGATGCTGGCGACCGGCGGCACGCTGGCCGCCGCCGTCCAGTTCCTGGTGAAACGCGGTGCCGATCACATCACCTGCATCTGCCTGCTCGCCGCGCCGGAGGGGATCGCCCGGCTGACCGAGCTGCTGGACGACCTGGGCGTCCCGTGCACCCTGGTGGTGGCCGGAGTGGACGAGAAGCTCAACGACGTCGGCTACATCGTCCCGGGACTGGGCGATGCCGGCGACCGGCTCTACGGCGT
>JBKPNA010000280.1:0-2536 GCA_046765695.1 Actinomycetota bacterium
GTCTGCCGGCAGCGCAGGATCACGGGCTCCACGCGATGCTGCGCGCACAGCTCGCGGTAGGCGATCTCGGAGCGGACGTACGGGCCGTAGCTGGCGAAGCTCTCCCCCTGCTGGCTGCCGTTGACCAGCGCGATCCGGTCGTGCCCGAGGCTCGCCAGGTGATCCATGGCCATCCGCACCGACGCGTCGAAGTCGATGTCGACGTAGTGCAGCCCGGTCACGTCGCGGGTACGGCCGATCAGGGCGAACGGGATGTCGAGCTGCCGCAGCGCCGCCACCCGGGCGTCATCGAGCTGGACCTCCATCAACACCACACCGTCGACCAGCTTCTGGCCGACGAGTGCGGCCAGCTCGCTGCCGTCGTTGCCGATCGGCCAGACCACCAGGTGGTATCCGGCGGCGCTCGCCGCCCGGGCCGCGCTGGTGATGAACTCGCTCACCGAGCCGCCCAGCCGGTGGTCGAGCATCGGGTAGACGAGGGCGATGATGCGGGTACGTCGGCTGGCCAGCGCTCGCGCGACGACATTCCGGCGGAAGTCAAGCTCCGCCATCACCCGCTCGATCCGCTCGCGGGTATCCGGCGCCACGCGCTTGGAGTTGTTGACCACGAAGGACACGGTCGCGATCGACACACCGGCCGCGGCCGCAACCTCTCGCATCGTGGTAGCCATCTCGCCTCCTCCGATCGCCTGTCACCTTGGCCTGGACCGACTATTGACAAATCCTTCCGGTGGCCACCAAACTCGTTCCAAAAGCTAGCTTAAACGCTTAACCATCATCGGCCGGAGCCGCCTGGCCTGACACCGCCAAGATCATCTACACCGGGATGCAGCTCGTGCTCGCTGCCCGATGTGCTGATGCGGGACCTCGGTCGGGGCAGGGTCAGGTTGAACGGGATGCCAGTTCGTGATCGGCATGCTGCAGGTTGGTCTCGTCCCCACCGTTGGTCCACATCGGCGGCAGGAACTGCGCAGTTGGGCCCTGCTCGCCATCCTCATCTCCCAGATGATCCCGGGAATCGTGATCGCGAACGCCCTCTACACGCTGTACGAGAACATCGGCCTGCTCAACTCCATCCCCGGGCTGATCATCGCCAACGCGGCGAACGCGGTGCCCTTCGGCATCTTGATCATGCGGTCGTTCATGCTCGGAGTACCGCCCTCGATCGTCGAGGCCGCCCGGGTCGACGGCGCCGGCCTGGTCCGCTCGTTCCTGTCCATCGTGGTGCCGATCAGCCGCAACTCGCTGATCACCGTTGGGCTGTTCGCCTTCTTGTTCGCCTGGAGCGACTTCATCTTCGCCCTGACGCTGACCACGAAGGGGAACATCGTGCCCGTCACGCTGGGCATCTACACCTACCTCGGCGCGCACATCTCGAACTGGAGCGCGGTGATGGCGACCGCCATGCTCGCCTCGATCCCGGCGATCATCCTGCTCGTCATCGCCCAGAAGTACATTGCCGCCGGTGCCACCGGCGGCGCAGTGAAGTAGTCACCTCACCTTTCCCGGGCGGCCACCGACCGCTCTTTCGACAGTGAAGGAACAACACATGCCCGCAGGTCCGTCCAACCAGATCCGCGTGCTCGTCTGGGGGGAGAACCGGCACGAGCAGATCGAGCCGCACGTCGCCGCCATCTATCCCGACGGCATGCACAACACCATCGCCGCCGGGATCGCCGAGAACCTGGGCGACCGGGCCCGAGTGAGGACCACCACGCTGGACGAACCCGAGCACGGCCTGACCGAGGAGGTGCTCGACGACCTCGACGTGCTGGTGTGGTGGGGCCACGCCGCGCACGGCGAGGTCGCCGACGACGTCGTCGATCGGGTCCACCAGCACGTGCTGTCCGGGCTCGGCCTCGTCGTGCTGCACTCCGGGCACTGGTCGAAGATCTTCGGCAAGTTGATGGGCACCACCTGCACGCTGCGGTGGCGCAGCGAGCAGGACCGGGAGCTGGTGTGGACGGTGGACCCGACCCATCCGATCACCGATGGTGTGCCGAATCCGATCATCATCGATGCACAGGAGATGTACGGCGAGACCTTCGACATCCCCGCACCGGATGAGCTCATCTTCATCTCCTCCTTCACCGGCGGTGAGGTGTTCCGCAGCGGCTGCACGTTTCGGCGGGGCCACGGCAAGATCTTCTTCTTCTCTCCGGGTGACCAGGACTACCCGGTGTACTACCACTCCGACGTTCGCCGAGTGATCGCGAACGGGGTCGCCTGGGTGAAGAGCGACCGGCCGCGGACGCTGCCGACCCTGCTGCGCTACGACACCGATGACTTCTACAACGGCCACGCCTATACCGGCCCCATCGAGTCCCACGACGAATCCGATGCTCTCGCCCAGTGAGCCGGTCCGGCTGGTCCAAGTCGGCGCCGGCACCATGGGCCGCGCCTGGCTGCAGGTGATCACAAGGTGGAGCGACGTCCAGCTCGTCGGTCTGGCCGACCTGAACGTCGACACCGCGCGAAGCGCCGCGGCGGCTGCCGACTTGCCCGACATCCCGGTGGCCGGCACGCTGGAGGAGGT
>JBKPNA010000281.1:0-2868 GCA_046765695.1 Actinomycetota bacterium
AGCTGGACCGGGCCGGTCACGGCGAGCTGATTCGGGAGCGCGCCGGCATCCCGCCGTCCACCTATTTCGCCGGCGGCAAGCTGGCCTGGATGCTGCGCAACCTCGACGGCGTACGCGAGGCCGCCGAGGCCGGAGACGCACTGTTCGGGACCATCGACAGCTGGCTGCTGTGGAACCTGACCGGCGGAACGGACGGCGGCCGGCACGTGACCGACGTGTCGAACGCCAGCCGCACCATGCTGATGAACCTGACCACCCTGGACTGGGACGACGAGCTGCTGGGTGTGCTGGACATCCCCCGCTCGCTGCTGCCCACGATCGTGCCGTCGTCCCATGCCGAGCACTACGGCACCACCCGAGCCGACGGTCCGTTCGGTGCCGAGGTGAGGATTGGCGGCGCACTGGGCGACCAGCACGCGGCGATGGTCGGGCAGGTCTGCCTGGCCGCCGGCGAGGCCAAGAACACTTACGGCACCGGCAACTTCCTGCTGCTCAACACCGGAACCGAGATCTGCCGGTCGACCAACGGGCTGCTCACCACGATCTGTTACCAGCTCGGCGACCAGCCGGCCAGGTACGCCCTCGAGGGCTCCATCGCCGTCACCGGCTCCGCCGTGCAGTGGCTCCGCGACCAGATGAAGCTGATCTCCAGCGCGGCGGAGGTCGAGGCCCTGGCCCGGTCAGTGCAGGACGCGGGCGGGATGTACTTCGTGCCGGCGTTCTCGGGGCTGTTCGCGCCGTACTGGCGGGCTGACGCACGTGGCGTGATCGTCGGCCTGTCCCGCTACCACACGGCGGGCCATCTGGCCCGGGCGGCCCTGGAAGCGATCTGCTACCAGAGCTGCGACGTGATGCGGGCGATGCAGGCCGACGCCGGTGTCGACCTCGACGTGCTCAAGGTGGACGGTGGCGTGACGGCGAACGACCTGTGCATGCAGATCCAGGCCGATCTCCTCGGCGTCGAGGTCAGCCGGCCGGTGGTGGCCGAGACGACCGCGCTCGGCGCCGCGTACGCCGCGGGACTGGCCACCGGATTCTGGGCCTCGGCCGAGGAGCTGCGCGCCAACTGGCAGGAAGACAAGCGCTGGAAGCCACAGACCACCGCTGACCAGCGCGCCGAAGGGTATGCCGGGTGGCAGAAGGCGGTCCAGCGGACGCTGGACTGGGTCGAGGTGTAAAGGAGCGAGCATGACGACGACCGAGCCCGCCAACGGCCGGATGGCACAGGACCCCGACCGCACCCTGGCGCTGGAGCTGGTCCGGGCGACCGAGGCAGCGGCGATCAACTGCTCGCGCTTCATGGGCTATGGGGACAAGAACCAGGTCGACGCCGCCGCGGTGGACGCCATGCGGCCCGTGCTCGGGGCGGTCCGGATGAACGGCGTCGTCGTGATCGGCGAGGGCGAGAAGGACCAGGCGCCCATGCTGTACAACGGCGAACGGGTGGGCGACGGGACGGGCCCCGAGTGGGACATCGCCGTGGACCCGGTGGACGGCACGACGCTGACCGCGAAGAGCCTGCCCGACGCCATCAGCGTGCTGGGCGTGTCCCCTCGCGGCACCATGTTCAACCCCGGACCGGCGGTCTACATGCAAAAGCTCGTCGTGCCGGGATTCGTCGCGTCAGCCGTGGACCAGGAGGCACCGATCGGCGACACCTTGGCCAAGATCGCCAAAGCCAGCGACCGCGAGGTCGCCGACCTGACAGTGGCGATCTTGGACCGTCCGCGGCACGCCGATCTCGTCGCCGCCGTCCGGGCTGCCGGTGCCCGGATTCGCTTCCTGCTCGACGGTGATGTCGCAGGGGCGATCATGGCGGTCGCGCCCGGCACGGGTGTCGACCTGCTGGTCGGCGTCGGCGGTACCCCGGAAGGCGTGCTCGCCGCGTGCGCACTGCGCTGCCTGGGCGGGGAGATGTTCGGCCGGCTGATCGCTCGGAACGACGACGAGCGGACCGCGATCCTGGACGCCGGCTACGACCTGTCGCAGCACCTCACCACCCGCGACCTGGTGTCTGGAGACAACGTCTTCTTCGCCGCAACCGGGGTCACCGACGGCTCGCTGCTGCGTGGCGTGCGGTTCGAGCCGCACCGGATCCTGACCCACTCGCTGTCGATGAGATCCCTGTCCGGCACGGTGCGGTTCATCGAGGGACGCCACGATCCCGAACGCTCCGGCTTGGTGCTTCGCTGAGGACGGGGGAAGCACCGTGTCGATTCCGCCGTCGCCACTCAGCCCGGCCGGTCGGGCCGACGCCCTGCAGCGACTCGCCGCCGAGCCGCTCGACATCCTGGTCGTCGGCGGTGGGGTGACCGGTTGCGGCTGCGCCCTGGACGCGGTGACCCGCGGTCTGAGGGTCGGTCTGGTGGAGGCTCGGGATCTTTCGGCCGGCACGTCCAGCCGCTCCAGCAAGCTGTTCCACGGCGGCCTGCGCTACCTCGAGCAGTTCAACTTCGCGCTGGTGTTCGAGGCGCTCAAGGAGCGCTCGCTGGCCCTCAATACGCTGTCGCCGCACCTGGCCAAACCGGTGCCGTTCATCTATCCGCTGCTCCGGCGGGTGATCGACCGCGGCTACGCCGGGTTGGGCATCGGCGTCTACGACGTGATGGGCGCCGGTCGCGGCGTACCGCACCACCTGCGACACCTCGGACGGCGCAAGACCTTGGAGCTGTTCCCGTCCGGCAACTCCGCGGTGCTCACCGGGGCGATCAGCTTCTACGAGGGCCAGGTGGACGACGCCCGGCACACCATGATGATCGGCCGGACCGCTGCCCACTATGGCGCGGCGGTGGCCACCAGTACCCGGGTGATTGGGTTCCTGCGGGACGCCGACCGGGTGACCGGCGTCCGGGTCCGTGACCTCGAGTC
>JBKPNA010000282.1:0-10351 GCA_046765695.1 Actinomycetota bacterium
AACGTGGCCCCAATGCACGTTGCCGTGCACGGGGGCGTGCGGGTTGTACTGGAAGAACACGTGATAGCTGCGGTCGATCCGGCAAAGGCCGTTCGGGTCGTTCAGCCAGCCTCGGTCCGGCCGGATGTGCAGCGCCGGGAAGGTCGGGTCGAACACGATCGGCAACCCTACTCACCCCCTTTCTTTGCGGGGGTTCAAAGGGGGTCGCCCCCTTGCTCTGAGCGCGATTAGGCTTGCCGCTCGTGGCGGAGTCACTGCGGGTGCTGGTGATCGGATCCGGTGGACGTGAGCACGCGCTGGTGCTGGCCCTTGCCCGCGACCCGCAGGTCGTCGAGCTGCACGCCGCTCCCGGCAACCCCGGCACTGCCGCACTGGCCACCAACCATCCGGTGGCAATCACCGACGGGGCTGCGGTGGCCCGGCTGGCATCCGACCTCGGGGTGAACCTGGTGCTGATCGGACCCGAGGCACCTCTGATCGCCGGCGTGGGCGATGCCGTCCATGCCGCAGGCATCGCCTGCTTCGGGCCGTCGGCGGCCGCCGCGCAGATCGAGGGCAGCAAGGCGTTCGCCAAGCAGGTGATGGCCGCTTCCGGGGTACCCACGGCGCGAGCCCGGGTCGCGCAGCAGCCGGCCGAGGTCGATGCGGCGCTGGAGGAGTTGGGCCCGCCGTACGTGGTGAAGGACGACGGACTCGCCGCCGGCAAGGGAGTGCTGGTCACCGACGACCGGGAGGCGGCGCGGGCTCACGCCGCCGCCTGCGGCCGAGTGGTGGTCGAGGAGTTCTTGGACGGTCCCGAGGTCAGCCTGTTCGCGATCACCGACGGCCGGACCGTACGGCCGCTGCAGCCGGCCCAGGACTTCAAGCGGGTCGGCGACGGCGACACCGGGCCCAACACCGGCGGGATGGGCGCGTACACGCCGCTGCCGTGGGCTCCCGCCGATCTGACGGCGGACGTCACTCGGATCGTGCTGCAGCCGACCGTCGACGAGCTGGCCCGGCGGGATACGCCCTTCGTCGGGCTGCTGTACGCCGGGCTGGCGCTGACCAGTCGCGGGGTGCGCGTGGTCGAGTTCAACGCCCGGTTCGGCGACCCGGAAACCCAGCCGTTGCTGGTCCGGCTGATCACGCCGCTGGGTGGGCTGCTGTACGCCGCCGCGACCGGCAGCCTGGCGGTCCAGCCCGAGCTGGAGTGGACCGACGACGCCGCGGTCGCGGTGGTGCTGGCGGCGCAGAACTATCCCGGCCCGCCGGTGACCGGCGGCCTGATCACGGGTCTGGACCAGGTGCCCTCGGACGGTGTCGTGGTGGTCCACGCCGGCACCGCGCTGGACGCCGAGGGGCGGTTGACCAGCACCGGGGGGCGGGTGCTCGCCGTGGTGGGCACCGGAGCCGATCTCGACCTGGCCCGGGAGCGGGCCTACCAGGGCATCTCGAAGATCGAACTGCCCGGCTCGTTCTACCGCACCGACATCGCCGCCCGGCTGCCGGCCCCGGTCGAGGGCTGAATCGTGATCGGCAACGTGCTCGCCAACCGGTACGCATCCGCAGCCATGCGGGACATCTGGTCGGCAGAGAGCAAGATCATCGCCGAGCGCCGGCTCTGGCTGGCGGTGCTGGCCGCCCAGGACGACCTCGATGTCGACCTCGGCGGGGACGATCCGGAAACCGTGCTGGCGGCGTACGAGGCGGTGGTCGACCAGGTCGACCTGGGCAGCATCGCGGCCCGTGAGCGGGTCACCCGGCACGACGTCAAGGCCCGGATCGAAGAGTTCAACGCCCTCGCGGGGTTCGAGCACGTGCACAAGGGCATGACGTCCCGCGACCTGACCGAGAACGTCGAGCAGTTGCAGATCGCCTCGGCGCTGGGCCTGGTGCGGGAGCGGACGGTGACGGTGCTGGCCAGGCTTGGCGAGCTGGCCGCGCGGTACGCCAGCCAGCCGATCACCGGCCGGACGCACAACGTGGCCGCCCAGGTCACCACGCTCGGCAAGCGCTTCGCGACGGTGGCGGAGGAACTGCTGCTGGCGTACGAGCGGGTGGTTTCGTTGCTCGAGCGGTATCCGTTGCGGGGGATCAAGGGACCGGTGGGGACGAGTCAGGACATGCTCGACGTGGTCGGTGGCGACGAGGCCCGGCTCGCGGCGCTGGAGCAGCGGATTGCCGACCATCTCGGCTTCAGCAAGGTGCTGATCAGCACCGGTCAGGTCTATCCCCGCTCGCTGGATTACGACCTGATCACCGCCCTCGCCCAGGTGGCAGCCGCTCCGTCCAATCTCGCGACCAGCATCCGGCTGATGGCGGGGCACGAGCTGGTCACCGAGGGCTTCCGTCCGGGCCAGGTGGGGTCCAGCGCGATGCCGCACAAGATGAACACCCGGTCCTGCGAGCGGGTGAACGGGCTGGCCGTGATCCTCCGCGGCTACGTCTCCATGGTCGGCGAGCTGGCCGGGGACCAGTGGAACGAGGGGGACGTCTCCGACTCGGTGGTCCGCCGGGTCGCGCTGCCGGACTCGTTCTTCGCCTTGGACGGGCTGTTCGAGACCTTCCTCAGCGTGCTGGCGGACTTCGGCGCGTTCCCGGCGGTGATCGAGGCGGAGCTGCGGCGCTACCTGCCGTTCCTGGTCACCACCAAGGTGCTGCTCGCCGCGGTGCGCCACGGGGTCGGGCGGGAGACCGCGCACGAGGTGATCAAGGGGCATGCGGTTGCGGTGGCGCTGAACATGCGGGATACCGGGTCCGGCAACGACCTGCTGGATCGGCTGGCCGCGGACTCGCGCCTCGGCGTGAGCCGCGCCGAGCTGGACGCCGCGGTCTCCTCGCCGCTCGACCTGGCAGGTACCGCCGGGTCCCAGGTGTCCGGTGTGGTGGCCCGGATCGAGAAGCTGGCTGCGGCGTACCCCGACGCCGTGGCGTACCGGCCCGGCCCGGTGCTCTAGCGGGAACGTGCTGAATTCTCCACCGACTGCGGGGGACAAGTCAGCACGTTGTCGAGCTCAGGACGGCCGACAGCCCCTCGGGTCGGGGTCCGAGGGGCTGTCGTTGGGAATGCCTGCGGGGTTATGCGAGAGTGGACCCCTCATCGGGGATCAGCAGCCAGGCGGCCAGGTAGATCAGAATCTGGGGGCCTGGCAGCAATAGGCTGGCGACGAAGAGGATCCGGACGATGCTGGGCTCGATGCCGAAGCGGCGCGCGATGCCCGAACACACACCCGCGATCATCCGGTCGTCGCGAGGGCGGTAGAGGGTCTGCATGGGAACGGTGTCCTTTCCTGGGTGGTGGTCGGTGCGCATACATCCACGATGCGGCCTCATCGCGCCGGAGGAAATCCCTTTGCTGGGAGGCTCCGGGTGCCCTCAGGGACCAACGCGTTGGATCCCTGAGCCATCCGTTCCAGCTCCTGAGAGACTGTGCCCGTGAGCCGACCCCGGCGGGCCCTTTTGGACGAGCCCGAGCAAGCAGAACCGGTGGTCAGGTACATCCCCCGCCGCTCCAGCGGACTGGCTCCGGCGGCTGAGCCGTCGCCGATCGAGGTGGAGCCGGACACCATCGAGGCCGCGGAGCCTGAGGAGCCAGCGGAGCCGGCACCGCGGCCGCGGCGAGCCCTGCCGGTTTCGCCGGACATCCAAGACGAGGAGGATCCGGACGGCGAGCCGGGCGTGTCGGCGGAGCTGGCGGCAAAGGACGCGACAGAAATTCGGCTGCCGGTCGCGTTCGACGAGGGGCCGGCCGCGGTGCCAGCGGAGTCGCAGCCGACTCGTGCGGTTTCGCCGTTGCGGCCGATTCACGAAGCGGTGGCCGTACCAAGCCCGGATGCGGGCGACGACCCAAGGCCGGCGCGGGCCCTGATCGAGCCGGAGCCGCCGTACGACGCCGGTGACACCCAAGCGTCGAACGGCCGGGACTACCGGCCCGCCCGGGCGTGGGTCGAACCGGAGCCGGTGGCACCGCCTGCGATGCGCCCGCCTGTTGAGCCGGAGCCGGTGGCACCGCCCGCGGTGCGCCCGCCTGTTGAGCCCGTGGCGCAGCCCGCGGTACGCCCGCCAGCTGAGCCCGTGGCGCCTTCCGTCATGCCGACCGCTCCGTCGCCTACGGCCCCAAGTCCCACTGAGCTCCCCGCGACGCTGCCGCCAGCACGGTTAACGCAGGCTCCGGTGCCGGAGCCGATCGCGGTGCCCCAACCACGCCCGCAGCGCAGCCCAGAGTCACCGGCCGAACCGCCACTGTTCTCGCCGATTCCGCTACCGCTGCCACAGCCGGCGGCTGCTCCGCCGCCCCTCCAGGCCGAGCCGAGCGAGTCGTGGCGGAGTGCGCCAGCCGCCGCTGCGCCGATCCGGCCGCCACGGACTAGCCCGGCACCCGCGAATACCCACACGCCACCCGCCGCGACGTCACCCGTCCCAACGCCGCTCGCGGCGGCGCCGTCAGCCGCAGCGCAACCCATCCCGACGCCGCCGGCTGCACCGCCACCCATCACAAGACCAGCGCCTGCACCGCCGCCAGCGGCAGCGCCGCCCCGACAATCCCCGGCGACCCGGTGGAGCGTCGGCCACCACGTCGAGCCCATCGTGATCGATCGACTGGTGAAGGCGTACAACGGCACCCTTGCCGTCCGAAATCTCAGCTTCGTGGTCGAGCCGGGCCGGATCACCGGTTTCCTGGGACCCAACGGAGCCGGCAAGACCACCACGCTGCGGATCCTGGTGGGGCTGGTCGCGCCAACCACCGGCACCGCGACCTTCGGCGGCATCCCGTACGCGGACCTGCCGAACCCGCAGCACACCGTTGGCGCCGTGCTCGAGGCGAACTTCCACCCGGGGCGTACCGGCCGAAACCACCTGCGCGTGCTGGCCGCGACGGCCGGCGTCCCCGACCGCCGGGTGGACGAGCTGCTGAACCGGGTCGGGCTCGCCGACGACGGCCGCCGGCCCGTCGGGCAGTACTCCCTCGGCATGCGGCAACGGCTGGCCCTGGCCGCTGCCCTGATCGGCGATCCCGACTACCTGATCCTGGACGAGCCGGCCAACGGGCTCGACCCCGAGGGCATCCGCTGGTTGCGCCACTTCCTCCGCGACTTCGCCAGCACCGGCCGCGCAGTGCTGATCTCCTCGCACCTGCTGAACGAGGTACAGGCGACCGTCGACGACATCGTGGTCATCCACAAGGGCCGGCTGCTCGCCCAGATGCCGATGTCGGAGCTCCAGCTCGGCGAGGGCACCACCCGGGTCCGGGTCTCCGACCTGGACACCGCGACGCGGCAGCTTGCTCCGCTGCAGGTGCGGATCGAGCGGGCGTACGACGAGCGCGGCCCCTTCCTTCGGGTGCACAGCCAGGAGGTGACTGCCGTCGGTGCGGCCCTGTTCGATGCAGGACTGGTGGTCAACGAGCTGGTGACCGAGCGGCGCGATCTGGAACAGGAGTTCTTCTCCATGCTGGAGTCCTCTCGGTGAGCGGAGTCCTCCGGTCCGAGATACGCAAGATCACCACCACGCGGCTCTGGTGGATCGTGCTGGTCTGCATCCTCGTGCTCGGTGGCGGCTACGCGGCGTTGCCCGCAACCGTGGCGGTGTTGCAGGCCGGGGCGGCCGGCTCAGGTTCCCCGTTCGACGATCCCGGCATCGTCCGCAGCATCTACAACGGCGGCAATACCCTGTCGCGGATCCTGGTGATGGTGGTCGGCATCGTGGCGATGGGCAGCGAGTACCGGCACCACACACTTGCCTCGACCTATCTCGCCACGCCGCGCCGTGGCCGCGTGCTGCTGGGCAAGGCGGGCAGCCTGCTGCTGTTCGGCCTGCTGTACGGCCTGGCCAGCGTGGCTGCCGGGCTGCTCGTCGCCGTGCCGTTCATCCTGGTCAAGGGCGGGTCGTTCTTCCTGGACCAACCGGAGACCTGGCGCTCACTGATCCTCGGCGTGTTCTCACTCGCCCTGTGGACCATGATCGGGATGGGGATCGGGATCCTGGTCAAGAACCTGCTGGCCGCCATGCTCATCGGGATCAGCTTCGCGTACCTGGTCGAGCCGATCCTGTCGTTGATCTTCTTCTTCCGGAAGTGGGAGGTGCCGCTCAACCTGATGCCGAGCGGGGCGACCAATGCCATGCTCGGCATCACCTCGCCGGTGCTCTTCGCCGGGAACGACCCCTTCGCCTGGTGGCAGGGTGCCCTGGTGCTCGTGACGTGGTGCCTGCTTCCAGCCGTCATCGGCGTGATGGCGACCGTACGCCGGGATGTGACCTGATGGCCCTGTACGCCGACGCGCTGGGCCTGCCGCTGCTGCACGCCGGCAAGGTGCGCGAGCTCTACGCCCTCGACGCCGACCGGCTGCTGATGGTGGCCACCGACCGGATCAGCGCGTTCGACCACGTGCTGGAGCCACTCGTGCCCGACAAGGGCGTGATCTTGAGCCAGCTGTCGCTGTGGTGGTTCGGCCGGCTGGGTCATCTGGTGGACAACCACGTGATCTCGACCGAGGTGCCCGACCCGGTCGCCGGCCGGGCGGTGATCTGCGAGCGACTCACGATGGTCCCGGTCGAGTGCGTGGCGCGCGGATATCTCACCGGATCCGGGTGGGCTGAGTACCAGCAGTCCCGGTCGGTCTGCGGCATCCGCCTGCCCGACGGGCTGCTGGATGGGTCGCGGCTGCCGGAGCCGATCTTCACGCCGGCAACCAAGGCCGCGCTGGGGGAGCATGACGAGAACATCGACTTCGACACCGTCGTTGCCACGGTCGGTGACGAGGTCGCCGAGCAACTGCGCGTTCTCACCCTCGCCGCGTACGCGCGGGCCGAGGCCCTCGCCCAGGACCGAGGCATCATCCTGGCCGACACCAAGTTCGAGTTCGGTCAGCGGGCCGACGGGACGATCGTGCTGGCCGACGAGGTGCTGACCCCCGACTCGTCCCGGTTCTGGGATGCCGCGAGCTGGCAGCCCGGCGGCCGCTTGGAGTCCTTCGACAAGCAGTTCGTCCGGAACTGGCTGCTCTACGAGTCGGGTTGGCACCGGTCCTCAAATGAGGCGCCGCCGCGACTGCCCGACCGGATCGTCGCCGCCACCCGCGCGAAGTACGTCGACGCGTACCAGCGACTCACCGGCACACTCTTCCGTTCTCGTTAAACTCGCCCCCATGGCTCGAGTGGTGGTGGACGTGATGCCCAAGCCGGAGATCCTGGACCCGCAGGGCAAGGCGGTCACCGGGGCGCTGAACCGGCTCGGCTTCGGGGGCGTGTCGGTCCGCCAGGGCAAGCGGTTCGAGCTGGAGCTGGAGGGCGAGCTCACCGACGACCGGATGGCGGCGGTCCGCCATGCCGCTGAGACGCTGCTGGCCAACACGGTCATCGAGACCTTCGACGTACGCGTCGAGGGCGAGCAGGCTGCCGAAGCGCAGGAGCCTGCCGCCCCATGACGGCCAAGATCGGTGTCGTCACCTTCCCGGGCTCGTTGGATGACCACGACGCACTACGGGCGGTGCGATTGAGCGGCGCGGAACCGGTGTCGCTGTGGCATGCCGACCACACCCTCGCCGGAGTCGACGCGGTGATCCTGCCCGGCGGGTTCTCCTACGGGGACTACCTGCGCTGCGGGGCGATCTCACGATTCGCGCCGGTGATGACCGAACTGGTGAAGGCCGCTGAGGGCGGGATGCCGGTGCTCGGCATCTGCAACGGCTTCCAGATCCTCTGCGAGGCGCATCTGCTGCCCGGTGCGCTGGTCCGCAACGACGTCCGCACCTTCGTCTGCCGGGACCAGGATCTTCGGGTCGAGTCGGTGGACACGACCTGGACCTCGGAGTACGCCCTCGGCCAGGTGATCAACATCGTGATCAAGAACGGCGAAGGCGCGTACGTCGCCGACGAGCAGACGCTGGACCGGCTCGAGGGGGAGGGCCGGGTGATCTTCCGGTACGTGAACGGCAACCCCAACGGTTCCCGCCGGGACATCGCTGGCATCTGCAACGAGCGGGGCAACGTGGTGGGTCTGATGCCCCACCCGGAGCACAACGTCGACCCACTGGTCGCTCCCAGCACCGACGGCCGCCCGCTGTTCGCCAGCATTCTCAGCTTCCTGTCCGCCCGGGTCTAGTGCCTAGGCCCCGTCGAACACCCTTTTCTCCGCTCGAGCACCCTCTGCGGCGGGTGTTCGAGCGGACAAAAGGGTGCTCGAGCTGGGTGGTGTGAGGGGTGAGCGGCCGGCGAGTGTTGCTGGTCCTGCTGATCGTGGGGGTGCTCGCAGCGCTCCGCTGGGTGGCGAGCCTGCCGGAGCCGCCGGAGCCCTCGCCCATCTTCACCGAGCAGGTCGTCGTCGTCGGCGTCACCGGACGTCCCCAGTTGACGGCCGCCGACGAGAGGGTGATCTCCGCCCGTTCCAACGAGGTGCAGGCTGCCGCGATGTCGATCCGGCCGCGCTATCTCGGTGACTGCGCCGCGGCGGGCTGGACCACTCTGGGCGCCGGCCGCCGGGCTGCGGTCGGTGGCCTCTGCACTCCCGAGGTCCGCAACGGCGTGATCGTGGACTGGGCGGAGCGTACCCGGGCCGCGGCCGCCGACCGCGGTGACGCCCGGCTGGGCACCCTGGCTACCTCGGTGAGCGGCTGCGTCGCCGCGGTTGGGCCGGGAGCCGCGTTGGCCGCGGCTCGGCCGGACGGGACCCTGGCCCGCTACCAGACGCTCGATGAGTTCTACGCCGGATATCTGGCCACACCGTGCCCGATCACGCTCGTGGACGCCGGGGACCGGTCGGACCAGGTGATCACCGCACTGGCTGGGGACAGCTCCCGGACCTTGATCGTGACCGGGGTCGGCCCCGCGCCCGGCTCGGACGATCCCGCGCTGCAGGTGTTCTACCGGGTGGGCACCACCTTCCCCGGCTGGGCGACCTCGGCCAGCACCCGGCGTGCCGGCATCCTGACCCTGACGGACCTGACAAGAACCCTGGCTGACATCGGCGCCGGCCAGCAGGCACCCCAGGCGCCGGCCATCGACGGCTCCCCGCTCGCGGTCGAGCCGGCCGACTTGACCGTCGAGAGCGTCTCCCGGCATCTCGTCGCGGTCGCCGCGTTGTCCGACACCATCCCAGGCGCGTACGCGGTGCTGGGCGGGTTGGCGGCGCTGGTGGTGGCAGCCATGGTGGCGGGTGCGGTCCGCCGGGATCCGCGGGTGGTGCGTGCCGCAGCGGCCGTCGGCTCCTGCCTGGCCGGAGCCATGCTGCTGACCGGTGCGGTGCCGTGGCAGTACAGCAACCACCCGCTGCTGACCCTGAGCATCACCGTCGCGGTCGCCTGGGCGCTCCTCGCAGCGGCGGCGTACTGCTTTGCCCGGATGCTCAAGGTGTCGCCGGTGATCACCGCGTCGGCGCTGATCGTGGCTGCCTTCACCGCCGACGCTGCCCTCGGCGGGCCGATGCAGCCTGGCTCGCTGCTCAACTCACGCCCCATCGCCGCCCTGCGGTGGTACGGCTTCGGCAACAGCACCTTCGCCGCGTACGCCACGGCTGGCCTGCTGCTCGCCGGCTATCTCGCCCACCGGCTGCTGGCAGCGGGTGAGCGCCGAACCGCGCTGGTCGTCGTGGCCGTGATCGGGTTCGGCATAGTGCTCTGCGAGGGATGGCCCTCGATGGGCAGTGACTTCGGCGGCGTGGTGGCGCTGACCCCGCCGGTGCTCTGGCTGCTGCTGGTGCTGGCAGGTGTCCGGCTCACCCCGCTGCGGCTGGCGGCCGTGGCCGGTGGAGCCGTGATCGCCATCAGCCTGATCTCGGTGCTGGACTGGGCTGGCGACCCGGACGGGCGCAGCCACCTGGGCGACTTCGTGCAGCGGATCCTCGACGGCGACGCCCTGGACGTGGTCGCTCGCAAGGCGGTGGCCTCCGCCGAGACGATCTTCAGTCCGCTGGGTGTCTTCGGGCTGATCCTGGGCATCACCGTCTGGGTGCTGGCCGTCCGGTTCGTCGTGCCGCGGGCGTCCCCCGACTTCGGCACCATCGGCCCCGTGGTGTACGGGGTGATGGCCACCGGCGTGCTTGGCACGCTGCTCAACGACGCCGGCATCTTCGTCTGGCTGGTCGCGACCATCGCGCTGATCTCCCCGCTGGTCTATCTGAGTTGTCCTCGCGAAGTCCCAAGAACACCATCGGTTGCGCACAAGTCGGTACCGTTGCCCCGTGGTTGACACCGTCGACAACGCCCGGGGGACTCCAGACCAGGCGCAGCCGTGGGCCGAGCTCGGCCTCAAGGCAGACGAGTACGCCCGGATTCGGGAGATCCTGGGCCGGCGGCCGACGTCGTCGGAGCTGGCCATGTACTCGGTGATGTGGTCCGAGCACTGCTCGTACAAGTCCTCGAAGGTGCACCTGCAG
>JBKPNA010000283.1:0-6224 GCA_046765695.1 Actinomycetota bacterium
CGGTGGTGCTGTTCAGTGTGGGCGGGCTGTTCGCGCTCTACGAGGCGTACCACAAGTACGAGGAGGTGCATTCACGTGCACCGAACGAGCTGCTCGAGGGCCGCTGGTGGTGGGTTCCGCTCGTGGTGCTGGTCGCCGCCATCGGCGCGGAGGGCTTCTCCTTCCGGACGGCCATCGTCGAGTCGAATCGAGATCGTGGACGACAGTCCTGGACCAGGTTCATCAAGTCGGCCAAGGCGCCGGAGCTGCCGGTCATCCTGCTGGAGGACTTCGCCGCGCTGCTCGGCCTGTTCTTCGCGCTGTTCGGCGTGGGGATGACCCTGATCACCCACAACGGCTACTTCGACGTGATCGGCACCGCCTTGATCGGCCTGCTGCTGGTCTTCGTGGCCATCATGCTGGCCATCGAGACCAAGAGCCTGCTGCTCGGGGAGGCCGCGAGCGTGGACGCCGTTCGCAGGATCGAGTACGCCATCACCTCCACCGACGGGGTGCAGCGGGTGATCCACATGAAGACCATGCACCTGGGGCCGGAGGAGGTGCTGGTGGCGGCCAAGATCGCGGTCGGCACCTGTGAGACCGGCGCCGTCGTGGCGGACATCATCAACCGCGCCGAGCTGGCCATCCGGGCCGCCGAGCCGGTGGTCACCGAGTTGTTCCTCGAGCCGGACATCTACAACCCGGACCACGTCCCCGCCGCCCGCCCGTCGCGCCCCGCCACCCCCAGCCACTGACGAAACCGGTCAGAGACGACACGAAAAGGCCGCTGGATCGTGTCGTCTGTGACCGGTTTCGGGAGGAAGCGGCGGACTCGCCTAGGGTTGCCCCTATGGATTTTCGCGTTGCCGACCTGAACCTCGCCGACTTCGGACGGAAGGAGATCAGCCTCGCCGAGCACGAGATGCCCGGACTGATGGCCATGCGGTCTCAGTACGCCGACAGCAAACCGCTGGCCGGGGCGCGAATCGCGGGCTCGCTGCACATGACCGTGCAGACCGCGGTGCTGATCGAGACCTTAGTGGCGCTCGGCGCCGAGGTGCGGTGGGCCAGCTGCAACATCTTCTCCACCCAGGACCACGCCGCCGCGGCCGTCGTGGCCGGCCCGGACGGCACTCCGGACGACCCCCGCGGCGTCCCGGTGTTCGCCTGGAAGGGCGAGACCCTCGAGGAGTACTGGGAGTGCACCGAGCAGATCCTCAGCTGGTCGGACGACGAGCTCGCGAACATGATCTTGGATGACGGCGGCGACGCCACCATGCTGGTGCACAAGGCGGTGGAGTACGAGAAGGCCGGTGAGGTGCCCGAGCCGACCGAGGAGGACTCCGAGGAGTGGCGGGTCTTCCTGAACCTGGTCCGCCGGTCGCTCGCCGAGGGACGGTCCTGGGTCCAGGTGGCCAATGCGATCAAGGGCGTGACCGAGGAGACCACCACCGGCGTGCACCGGCTGTACGAGATGCTGCGCCACAACTCGCTGTTGTTCCCGGCGATCAATGTCAACGACTCGGTGACCAAGTCCAAGTTCGACAACAAGTACGGCGTGCGGCACTCCCTTGTCGACGGCCTCAACCGGGCCACGGACGTCCTCATCGGCGGCAAGGTGGCCGTGGTCTGCGGCTACGGGGATGTGGGCAAGGGGTGTGCGGAAGCGCTGCGGGGACAGGGCGCGCGGGTCATCGTCACCGAGGTCGACCCCATCTGCGCGCTGCAGGCCGCGATGGACGGCTACCAGGTGGCCACGCTGGATGACGTACTGGACATCGCCGACATCTACGTGACGGCCACCGGCTGCCGCGACGTGATCACTGCCGAGCAGATGAGCCGGATGAAGCACCAGGCGATCGTGTCCAACATCGGCCACTTCGACAACGAGATCGACATGGCGGGACTGGCCAGCTGGCCGGGGGTGACCAAGACAACGATCAAGCCGCAGGTGGACCTGTGGGAGTTCGCCGCGTCCAACGGGGACGAGCCGCACTCGATCCTCGTGCTGAGCGAGGGCCGGCTGATGAACCTCGGCAACGCGACCGGGCATCCCAGCTTCGTGATGAGCAACTCCTTCACCAACCAGGTGCTCGCCCAGATCGAGCTGTTCACCCGTCCCGAGCAGTACCCGCTGAACGTCTACACCCTGCCCAAGCACCTCGACGAGGCGGTGGCCCGGCTCCATCTGGACGCGCTCGGCGTACGGCTCACCGAGCTGACCGACCAGCAGGCGGCCTACCTCGGGGTGCCGGTCGGCGGCCCGTACAAGTCGGACCACTACCGCTACTGAGCTCATGGCGGCACGATGTCGGTGAAGGTCGCGATCGAGCACCGGACGACCTACCGGTTCGACCGTCCGATCCACATCGGCCCGCATCTGGTCCGGCTGCGGCCGGCGCCGCACACCCGGACGCCGATCGAGTCGTACGCGCTGCACATCTCCCCGGCTGAGCACTTCGTCAACTGGCAGCAGGACCCGTTCGGCAACCACCTGGCCCGGGTGGTGTTCCCGAGCAAGGCGGCCGAGCTCGAGTTCACGGTCGGCCTGGTGGCCGACCTCCAGGTGATCAATCCGTTCGACTTCTTTCTTGACAGCTACGCCCAGCGCTTCCCGTTCCGCTACCCGCCGGAGCTCGCCGCTGACCTGCGGCCGTATCTGGAGACCGGAGCCGTGCGGGGGCCGGTGCTCGACGAGTGGCGGGCGGGCCTGCCCAAGATCGGCGAGGAGGGCCAACCAACGGTGGAGTTCCTCGGCTCGCTGAATCGCGCCGTCAATGCAGACGTCGCCTACTCGACTCGGATGGAGGCAGGGGTACAGACGCCAGACCAGACCCTGACAGCCAGGGTCGGCTCCTGCCGTGACTCGGGCTGGCTGCTGGTGGCAGCGCTGCGCCACTTCGGCCTCGCCGCCCGGTTCGTCTCCGGCTACCTCGTCCAGCTGACCGCGGACGAGCACGGGACGGGGGGCCCGGGGGAGGACTTCACCGATCTCCATGCCTGGGCCGAGGTCTACATCCCGGGCGCCGGCTGGATCGGGTTAGACCCCACCTCGGGGCTGTTCGCTGGCGAGGGGCACATTCCGCTGGCCGCGACCCCGCAACCGGCCTCCAGCGCACCGGTCACAGGGGCCACGGAGCGCTCAGAGACCACGATGAGCTACGCGAACTCCGTGGTCCGGTTGTACGAGGACCCCCGAGTGTCCAAGCCCTACACCCCTGTCCAGCTGGAGCACCTGGACCGGCTTGGGCTGCAGGTGGACGAGCGGCTGGCCGCGGCCGGGCTGGAGCTCACCATGGGTGGCGAGCCGACATTCGTCTCGATCGACGACATGACCTCACCCCAGTGGCGGATCGCTGCGGACGGACCGGAGAAACGCGTTCTGGCGAACCAGCTCGCCGCCGCCCTCGCCGACCGGTTCGCCAAGGGTGGGCTGGTCCAGCATGGCCAGGGCAAGTGGTATCCGGGCGAGGACCGGCCGCGCTGGCAGATCGGACTGGTCTGGCGCCGCGACGGCGAGGAGATGTGGAGCGACCCGGGTCTGCTGGCCAACCCCGGTGCGGACTCGGCAGCCGACGATGCGCCGGCCCGGGCGCAGGAGCTGGCCAGGGCGGTGACCGCCGACTTCGGGCTGCCGGCCGAGGCGCTGCGGCCCTGCTACGAGGACCCGCTGGCCCGACTGCTTGCAGAGGTCAACCGCCCGGACGGACCACGCCCGGACACCGACCTCGCTGTGGCAACCCCGGAGCTAGCGGCGGAGCTCGATCGGGCCGAGACCGATCCCGTCGCGTGGGCGCTGCCGCTGGTGCCGTCCTGGTTCGGCGACGGCTGGACCAGCCCGGACTGGCGCACGCGCCGCGGCCGGCTGGTGCTGGTGCCGGGCGACACGCCGGCCGGCATGCGGTTGCCGCTGTCCTCGCTGTCCTGGCGTGACCCCGATTACCCGGGCGAGGCGTCGTACGCGCGCGCCGGGCCGGCTCCGGACCCGGCCGGCGACCCGCCGCGTGCGGTCGTGGTCGACCCCAGCGAGACCGAGGCCCGGACCGCTCTGGTGGTGCAGGCCAGGGACGGCGTGGTGTACGCCTATCTGCCGCCGTTGGAGAAGCTGGAGATGTTCGTCGAGCTGATCGGCATGCTCGACCGTGCCGTACGGCGGATGCAGACCGCGATGGTGCTGGAAGGGTACGGCCCGCCGCCCGATCCCCGGATCAACCACCTGCTGATCACACCCGACCCGGGAGTGATCGAGGTCAATGTGCACCCGACGGCCACCTGGACCGAACTGGCCGACCTGACCCGGACCCTGTACGCCACCGCCCGGGCGTGCCGGCTCGGCGCTGAGACCTTCGCCGTCGACGGGCGGCACAGCGGCACGGGCGGTGGCAGCCACCTCACCCTGGGAGGGCCCGAGCCTCACCGATCCCCGCTGCTGCGCCGGCCGGACCTGCTGGTCAGCATGCTGACCTACTGGCAGCATCATCCTGCGCTGTCCTACCTGTTCTCCGGCCGTTTCGTCGGTCCCACCAGCCAGGCGCCACGGGTGGACGAAGGCCGCCTCGAGCGGCTGTACGAGCTCGAGATCGCGTTCGCCGAGATCTCCCGGCTTGCCGACCCCGGAGATGCGGATCCTCAGCACCGGCCGTGGGCCGTCGACCGGGCGTTGCGTCACCTGCTCACCGACATCACGGGCAACACCCACCGGTCGGAGTTCTGCATCGACAAGCTGTACAGCCCGGACTCGCTGCGCGGGCGGCTCGGCGTGCTCGAGCTCCGTGGCTTCGAGATGCCGCCGCACCCGGACATGGCCCTGGTCCAGGCGCTGCTCGTGCGCGCCCTGCTGGCGCGCTTCGCCCAGCACCCGTACTCCGCTCCGCTGGTCCGCTGGGGCACCGCGCTGCATGACCGCTTCCTGCTGCCGCACTTCGCGATGGCGGACCTGGCCGAGGTCGTTGCCGATCTCCGCGCGCACGACTTCGACGTCGACCTCGCCTGGTTCGCACCGTTCGCCGAGTTCCGCTTCCCGCTGATCGGGACGACCGAGGCCGGTGGTGTCTCGCTGGAGCTGCGCTCGGCGACCGAGCCGTGGCACGTGCTGGGCGAGGAGTCGAGCTCCGGCGCCACGGCTCGCTATGTCGACTCCTCGACGGAGCGGTTGCAGGTGCGGGTGAGCCGCTTCAGCCCGGCTCGGCACCTGCTGACCTGCAACTGGCGGCCCGTACCGCTCACCCCGACCGGAACGGCGGGGGAGTACGTCGCCGGCATCCGCTACCGCGCCTGGAAGCCCTGGTCCGCGCTGCACCCGACGCTGCCGATCGACTCGCCGCTGACCTTCGATGTGGTCGACCGGGCCGCGGCCGTCTCACTCGGCGGCGCCACGTACCACGTGGTGCATCCGGGCGGTCGGTCGTACGACCATCCCCCGGTCAATGCGCAGGAAGCCGAGGCCCGCCGGCACGCGAGGTTCGAGGCGATGGGTCACACTACGGGGATGGTCGATCTCGGGGCGCTGGATGAGGCGCTTGCGTGGCGCGCCGCCGGGCCCGACGAGTTCCCGGTGACGCTCGATCTCCGCCGTCGCCGACCCGAGGGCTGGGGCCGCCGGTGACGGTGCTCACGAGCTATCTGGCGCGGGCGGGGAAGCAGTCCAAGGCAGTCCCTGCCGCCTTCGACGAGTTCGCCGCACCGGACGGCACCGCTCGGGAAGGCTGGTCGGTGCTGCTGAACCAGCTCGCCGACCTCGAGGCGGCCGACCTGGTGCACGCCCAGCGCGAGGTTGCCCGGTTGCTGGAGGACGACAATGTCACCTACACCCCCAGTCCGGCCTCCACGCTCTCGATCGTTGATCGGAGCGACCCTGCGACGCTGCCGCTGACCGAGCCACAACCCTGGCGGCTGGACCCGTTGCCGCTCATCCTGGGCGACCGGGAGTGGTCGAGCCTCGAGGCCGGCGTGGTCCAACGGGCAGAGCTGCTGGACGCCATTCTGAACGACCTGTACGGGGCGCGGCGGCTGCTGGCCCGGCAGGCCATCCCGGCCGCGGCCATTTTCGACCACGAGGAGTACCTGCGCACACTGGTGGGCGTCGAGGCGCTGGCCCGGCAACGGCTCTTCATGATTGCCGCCGACCTGGGCCGGGACGCAGCAGGCCAGTGGAACGTCATCTCGGACCGGACCCAGTGCCCTTCGGGCGCGGGCTTCGCCATGCAGAACCGGCGGGTCGTGGCCCGGGTGCTGCCCGAGGTCTA
>JBKPNA010000284.1:0-24755 GCA_046765695.1 Actinomycetota bacterium
ACCAGGACCTGCACTCCGGGGATCCGCGCGCGGACATCGTCGACGGCCTGCTCGGTGAACCGGCCGTGCACCGAGCAGTGGCCCTTCCACAAGATCATCTTCGCGGCCCGCAACTGTTCCGGGGTGACGCCGCCGTCCACCTGGTGCGGGTCGTTTGTGGCTCTGTGCGGAGATACGGCCCCAGATTGCGCCGTATCAGTCCTTGGCGGTCTCGCCAGGAAGGTCGAGCATCCGCTGCAGCGCTTCCTTGGCGTACTGCGCGGTCTCCGGGTCGACGATGATCTGGTTGACCACGTGGCCCTGCGCCAGGTTCTCCAACGCCCACACCAGGTGAGGCAGATCGATCCGGTTCATCGTCGCGCAGTAGCAGACGTGCTGCTCCAAGAAGACGATCTCCTGGTCCGGGTGGGTGTTCGCCAGCCGCTTGACCAGGTTCAGCTCGGTGCCGATCGCCCACTTCGACCCGGGCGGCGCCTTCTCCACGGTCTTGAGGATGAACTCCGTGGAGCCGATCAGATCGGCCTTGAGCACGACCTCGTGCTGGCACTCCGGGTGCACCAGCACTTGAACGCCGGGGATGCGGGTCCGGACCTCGTCGACGGCCTGGGGCGTGAACCGGCCGTGCACCGAGCAGTGGCCTTTCCAGAGGATCATCTTCGCTGCCCGCAGCTGATCGGCGCTGAGCCCGCCGTCCATCTTGTGTGGGTCGTACAGGACGCAGTCGTCGAGGCTCATTCCGAGCTGCAGCACAGCCGTGTTGCGGCCCAGGTGCTGGTCGGGCAGGAAGAGCACCTTGTCACCCCTTGTGTACGCCCAGTCCAGCACCGACTTGGCGTTGGAGGACGTACAGACGACACCACCGTGGCGGCCGCAGAAGGCCTTGATGTCGGCCGAGGAGTTCATGTAGGTCACCGGGATGGTCCGATCGGCAACCCCGGCGTCGGCCAGCACGTCCCAGGCGTCCTCCACCTGGGACAGCCGGGCCATGTCGGCCATCGAGCAGCCGGCGGCCAGGTCGGGCAGGATCACCTTCTGCTCCGGCGAGGTCAGGATGTCGGCCGACTCGGCCATGAAGTGCACCCCGCAGAAGACGATGAACTCCGCCTCCGGGCGGGCTGCCGCCTCCCGGGCCAGCTTGAACGAGTCGCCGGTCACGTCGGCGAACTGGATCACCTCGTCGCGCTGGTAGTGATGGCCAAGGATGAACAGCCGGCTGCCGAGGGCCGCCTTTGCCCGGCGGGCGCGCTCCACCAAGGCCGGGTCGGATGCCGGCGGCAACTCACCCGGGCATTCCACGCCGCGCTCGGACCGCGGGTCGGACTCGCGACCCAGCACGTACAGCGACAGCGGCGTCCCGGAGGCGATCGGGGTCGTGGTCACCGCACCAATCTAGCCGACCGGCTTATCTGCGAGGCCGGCCAAACAGTTCAGGCGGTCAACTATTGCGCACGTCGAACGTGGAGTGATCCAGCTATCCTCAGGCGTCATGGCGGCGAGCGATCAGCCCGGAATCGCGCCCGAGCTGGATCAGGCGTGGCCTGCTTTGGTGGCGTTGATCATGCAGCAGCGTTGGCGGTGGGCTGAGGTGGCCGGGCAGCTGGGGATCTCTCAGGCGGCCCTGCGAGGGCTGTTGGCCATCGACCCGGACCAGCCCCGGTCGATGGGTCAGCTCGCCCGCGAGCTGAACTGCGACCGTTCCTACGTGACCGCGATCGTCGACGATCTGGAACGGGTGGGCATGGCGGAGCGCAAGACCTCCGCTCGGGACCGGCGGGTCAAGACGATCGCCCTCACCTCGGCTGGTGACCGAGCCCTCCGTACCGCCCGTGACCTGCTGACCAAGGCACCTCCTGAGCTGGCGAGCTTGACTGCAAGCCAGCAGCGCACGCTGGCGGACCTCGTCCGCAAGGCGACGGGCGGGGGACGCTGATCGTGCGGGTCTTGGTTGCTTCCGATTCGGTCGGGTCGCTGACCTCCAGCCAGGCGGGTCAGGCCATCGCCTCCGGCTGGCCGGAGGCAGATGTGCGGGTGCTCCCAGTCGGAGAGTCCGGAGCCGGCTTTCCTCGCGCGTACGCCGATCTGCTCGATGCGGAGCTGGAGGTGGCAGTCGACGGCGATGTGCTGACAACGAGCGCCGCGGCAGGGGGAACCGTCCTGAGCCAGGTGTCGCGCGCCAGTGACGGCACAGTGCTGCCTCTGGCGGCCTCGTCGTGGCCGCTCGGTGCCGTTCTGGCCGGAATCCTGCGTGACCGGCGGCCCGTCCGGCTGCTGGTGGACCTGGGCGGGCTGCCGGTGCACGACGCCGGCGCCGGCATGTTCGCCGCGCTCGAGGCGGAGGCGGACCAGCCGCTCGATCAGGGTGTCGAGCCACTCGGCCGACTGACCTCACTCGATGTTTCCGGGCCTCGGACACGGCTGAAGGGCATTGAGCTGGTCGGAGTGGTCCCGGCGGCGCAGCGAAGCCAACCGCTGCTGGGGCTGCGCGGCATCACCTCGCTCGCCGGTCGCGAGGCCGGCCTGGACCCTGCCGCCCTGCTGGCCACCGACGCCGCCCTCGAGCGGTACGCGAAGCTCGCCGCGCCGGAGCAGGCATCCACACCGGGTGCCGGCGCCTGCGGGGGGTTGGGTTTCGCGGTGCTGGCACTGGGCGGCCGGCTCGCCACGGGTCCCGAGGTCGCCTTCGGCTCGGCCGAGGGGATGCGCGCTCGCACCGGCGTCGAACTGGTGGTCACCGGTTGCTCGGTCTTCGACTTCGCACGCCGGGGCGGGGGAGTGGTTACTGCGGTCGCCGAGCTGGCCGCCGCCAGTCTCAGCCCGTGTGTGCTGATCGCCGGCGAAGTGGTGATCGGGGCCAGGGAGATGCGGGCGATGGGCATCGAGGCGGCGTACGCGGTGCGCGAGTCTGCGCTCGACATGCCGACCGGAGAGGTTTCCGAGGTCGAGCTGCGGCGGACGGCGCAACGGGTGGCGCGGTCCTGGCGCTGGTAGGGTCCTCAGCCGTTGCGGCGGCGTGGCCGAACTGTGACCACACAGGTGTCGACCGGGGCCGCGGGAACGAACGCGGCACGCGGCAGGTCCAGTAGTGGGTGCGCCCTGAGGCGGCGGGCGGGCCGTCGCTCGCCGGCCTCCAGCCGACGGACCACGTCTCGCTGCAGCACCAGATCCGCCCGGGTCAGTGACCGTGCAGAGCCGAGCATCGACAAGATGCGGGCGGTCAGCGCGAACGGCGGGTTGGCGAGGATCCGGAATGGTCGGGTCGGCAGGCGAAAGTCGCACACGTCGCTCTCCACGACCACCGCGTCACGGTCGGCCAGACGTCGACGAAGGTCGGCGGAACGCCGGGCATGCAACTCGACCGCGATCACTCGGGCGCCGGCATCCAGCAGCGGAACCGTCAAGCTTCCAGTTCCGGCGCCCAGATCGACCACCAGCTCGCCGGGTCGGACCTCGGCGGCTGTCACGATGAGTTCAGCCCAATGCGACTCGAGGCGGTGCCAGCCCCACGCTGCCCGCCCGGACACGGCATACCGCGAAGGTGATCACGACGTGAGGGTATCGGGGCGGCTTCAGCCGGCCAACGCATTTTCGGCTCGGCGGTTTCTCCGGCTCCAGACGGTGGGAGACGCCTTGCCGGCAAGCACAAGGCAGCGGGTGGCTGGTGAGCAGGGCCACAGCGTGGGGGTTTGGCCACCTCAGAGCCACCTTCTAAACTGATCGCAGCACAACTCGGGCCATTCTTTGGAGAAGACATGACGGCAACCGACCAGACCATCGAGGACACGCCCACGGTGGCTGATGGCGTCCTGCTCACTGACGGGGCCGCCCAGAAGGTCAAGGCATTGCTCGAGAGCGAGGGCCGCGACGACCTGGCGCTGCGCATCGCCGTGCAGCCTGGCGGCTGCTCCGGGCTGCGTTACCAGCTCTTCTTCGACGAGCGCCAGCTCGAAGGCGACATCGTCCGGGACTTCGGCGGGGTCGACGTGGTGACCGACCGGCTGGGCGCGCCGTACCTGATGGGCGCCACCATCGACTTCGTGGACACCATCGAGAAGCAGGGCTTCACGATCGACAACCCGAACGCCACGGGCACCTGCGCCTGCGGCGACAGCTTCCACTAAGTATTTGGACCTGGCGGCTCGCACCCGGTCGCGGGTGTCAGCCGGGCTGTCTAGCTGCTTACTTCTCTACGCTCGCGGCCGAGAACCGCGCCGTTCGCCATTCCGTGGCGTTTCGCGTCTCAAGATGGCAAACGAGGGTCTCCGCGCCGGGCTGCACCCTCTTCTGCCATCTTGAGACGGCCAACGATCGACTGGACTGCCGGATGGAGGAGGCCTGCGGCCGCACAGCGGGCCGGATTAGTGGGCGCGGCGGACCAGGAATCGGGGCGGAGTCGTCTCCATCAGTTCCTGTCCGCGCATCCGGCACCAGGCGGCCAGATCGGGCCCGGCCGCCGGGTCGTCGGCCAGCAGCTCGACCAGCCCGCCGATCTGCACGTCGCCGATCCGGCGGGCCAGTTCGATGATTGGCTGCGGACACTTCTGACCCAGACAGTCCAGCGACAGCGCAACCTCGGTCACGTCACTCCGACCTGGGCACGCAGCCCGGCCACGATCGGCGGTAGCGCGGCCAGAAAAGCCTGCACCTCGTCTGCCGTCGTCTGCCAGGTCAAGCCGATCCGGACGTTGCCGTGGGTCAGCGCCCCCATCGCCGCCAGCACGTGCGACGGGTGTTCCGACGAAGCGCTGCAGGCCGATCCGCTGGCCACCGCGAAGCCCGCCCGGTCCAGCTCGAGGGTCAGCGCCTCGCCATCGACATAGAGCGCTGAGAAGGTCAGCAGGTGGGGGAGCCGGCGCACCGGGTCACCCGCGATGTCGACATCGGGCACGGTCGACGCGATCCTGGTACGGAGCCGATCCACCAGTTCGTGCTGCCGCTCGGCCACGACACGCCCGGCCCGCTGCCAGCAGTCCAGCGCGACGGCAGCTGCGTGGATCGCCGGCACGTCCGGCACCCCGGGCCACCGGCCGCTCTGGTAGTCATCGGCCGGGTAGGGTGCCCGCCACCTGGCGCGGTTGCGGATGATCAGTAGCCCAACCGAGGCAGGTCCGCCGAAGGCTCCAGCCCAGCCGGTGAGAACCGACCAGCCGTCGAGCGCGGACAGATCCACCCGGCCCAGGGCGGCCGCGGCATCCAGTAGCACAGGTACGCCGGCCCGCTGGCTGATGGCTATCGCCTCGGCGTACGGCTGCAGGGTGCCCACCTCGTGGTTCCCGACCTGCAGCGCGGCCAGCGCCGTACCCCCCGCCGAGACCGCGGTGGACCACCGGTCCAGATCCAGGTGTCCTTGGCCGTCGACTTCGACAGCCTGGTGCTCCCCGGCCGCGGCAGCCGCATTCAGCACCGACGAGTGGTCGATGGCGGTGGTGACGATCCGGTTGCCCGTACGCCGCCGGCCAAGCGCCAGGCCGGCGACGGCCGCAAGGGAGGCCTGCACGTACGAATCGGTGAAGACGACCTCGTCCGGCCGAGCCCCTACCGCGGCGGCGACGACCTCGCGGGCGCGGTCCAACGCCTGCGCGGCACGCCGGCCGGACCGGTGTAGTCGGAGGGGGTCTCCCCACCCCACCTCGTGTGCCGATACCCATGCCTGTTGTGCATCCGGCAGCATCGGCTCGCCGGAAGAGGAGTCGAGGAAGACCTCCGATATCGGCTCCGTCACGCTCCGAAACTTACGCCCCACCGGGCGGTGATCGGATGGTCTTCCTACGTTAGGGTGAGCATCAGAATCGGGTGATCCGCGCGGGGCGAACGGGCTTGGTCGCAGACGCCGGTCCACCCGATTTCGGCGAACCCGACCGACGAAAGGCACGACGTGGGTGGCAGTAGCGAACGGCCCGCTCTGAACGACCAGAGTTCGGTGCCCGTACGCGCTCGGGTGGGCCTGGTCCGCCGCGGGCTGTTGGCGGCGGCGGCGCTGGGCCTGCTGGCCCTCGCCAGCTGCTCGGCAGACACCGTTGGTGAGCTGAAACGGCTCGGGCTGCCCGCGCCCGCAAGTGACCGCGCGCCCTTCGTTCTCCATCTGTGGATCGGCAGCTGGATCGCCGCCGGGGCGATCGGCATCTTGGTGTGGGGACTGATCTTCTACTCGGCGGTTCGCTTCAAGACCAGGCATAACGAGGCGCCGAAGCAGGCCCGCTACAACCTGCCGATGGAGATCATGTACACCATCGCCCCGTTCATCGTCATCGGCGTGCTCTTCTACTACACGATCCTGGCCCAGAACGACGTCACCGAAGACCCGGGCCAGACCGACGTCACGATCGACGTGGTGGGGCAGAAGTGGTCCTGGACGTTCAACTACAAGGAAGCCGACAACCCGGCGGTCGGCTCGGACGTCTACGAGGCCGGAACGATCAACAAGACGCCGACCCTGTACCTGCCAGTGGGCAAGTCGGTCCGGTTCAACTTGTCCTCACCGGATGTCATCCACTCCTTCTGGGTGCCGTCGTTCTACCGGAAGCTGGACGTCGTACCGGGTCGGCACAACACGATGGTGATGACCCCCACCGAGGAGGGTATGTTCAGAGGTAAGTGCGCCGAGCTCTGCGGCACCTACCACTCGGCAATGCTGTTCAACGTCGCCGTCGTCTCGGAGTCGCAGTACAACGCCTACTTGAAGACCCTCGTCGCCAAGGGTCAGGTCGGGGAGGCCAAAGGTCCCGCCGACGCCAACAGCCCAGCTAAAGTCAATGCGCCCGCGGGGCCGGAAGAAGAACACCAGGACCAGGCTGGCCCCCAGAAGGAAGGTCAGTAGATGACCACCGTGCTGCGGACGGCGTCCGCCACCGAGATCGCCACGCCGACCCGTCGATTGGGCACGATCTCCTGGAAGTGGCTGGTGACCACCGACCACAAGGTGATCGGCCACCTCTACTTCATCACCTCGTTCCTGTTCTTCCTGTTCGGCGGAGTTCTCGCGCTGGGCATTCGGGCAGAGCTGGCCTTCCCCGGCCTGCAGTACATGACCTATGAGGTCTACAACCAGTTCTTTACCATGCACGGCGCCATCATGCTGTTGCTGTTCGCGACCCCGTTGTTCGCCGGGTTCGCCAACGCGATCATGCCGCTGCAGATCGGCGCGCCTGATGTCGCCTTCCCGCGGCTCAACATGCTTGCCTACTGGCTCTACCTGTTCGGCGGCCTCATCGTCGTCGCAGGATTCCTCACCCCCTCGGGCGCAGCGAGCTTCGGCTGGTACGCGTACACCCCGCTCAGCAACGGGGTCAACACCCCGGGCGTCGGCCATGACATGTGGATCATGGGCCTCTACGCCGCCGGCCTCGGCACCATCCTCGGCTCGGTCAACTTCGTGACCACGATCCTCACCATGCGCGCGCCCGGGATGACCATGTTCCGGATGCCGATCTTCACCTGGAACATCCTGGTCACCTCGCTGCTGGTTTTGATGGCTTTCCCGATCCTGGCGGCCGCGCTGCTGGTCCTGGAGTCGGACCGAGTGCTCGGCTCGCACGTCTTCGACGCCGCCAACGGCGGTCCGATCCTGTGGCAACACCTGTTCTGGTTCTTCGGCCACCCCGAGGTCTACATCATCGCGTTGCCGTTCTTCGGCATCATCACCGAGGTGCTGCCGGTGTTCAGCCGCAAGCCGATCTTCGGCTACGTGGGACTGGTCGGCGCGACGCTGCTGATCGGCGCCCTGTCCATGGCCGTGTGGGCGCACCACATGTTCGTCACCGGCGCGGTCAACCTGCCGTTCTTCTCCTTCATGACCTTCCTGATCGCCGTGCCCACCGGTGTCAAGTTCTTCAACTGGATAGGCACGATGTGGGGCGGCAACATCGCCATGCGAACACCCATGCTCTGGGCCGTCGGCTTCCTCACCACGTTCCTGTTCGGCGGCCTCACCGGGGTCATCCTGGCCAGCCCGCCACTGGACTTCCACCTCAACGACAGCTACTTCGTGGTCGCCCACTTCCACTACGTGGTCTTCGGCACGGTGGTGTTCGCCATGTTCGCCGGGTTCTACTTCTGGTGGCCGAAGTTCACCGGGAAGATGCTGGACGAGGTGCTCGGCAAGATCCACTTCTGGTTGCTGTTCATCGGCTTCCACACCACCTTCCTCATCCAGCACTGGCTGGGCGTGGAAGGAATGCCGCGTCGATATGCGGACTACCTGCCGAACGAGGGCTTCACCGTGCTGAACCAGATCTCCTCGGCCGGGGCGTTCCTGCTCGGCGGCTCGACGCTGGTGTTCGTGTACAACGTCTGGAAGTCGCGGAACAACCCGCGCGTGAACACCGACGACCCGTGGGGTTGGGGCCGCTCACTGGAGTGGGCGACCTCCTGTCCGCCGCCGCGGCACAACTTCACATCCCTGCCCCGGATCCGCTCCGAGTCGCCGGCGTTCGATCTCCACCACCCGGAGATCGCCCTTGCGGAATACGGGCAGACCGGGGTTGAAGGCGAGTTCGATGACACGGCTGTCGATGCCGGCGAAGACACCGGCCGGGTCGACGAGCTGGTGGCCCGGGTCCGGGGAACGTCGGACGACCCCGTGGCCGCGCAGGAGGAACAGGCGCCCAGCCAGTCACCCGAGCCGCGGGAGCGCGATCAGTGAAGGTCGAGGCCTGGATCTTCGGTGGGCTGACCATCTTCTTCGCGGTCGTCGCCCCGATCTACTGGTTCATGAGCAAGGATCCAACCGGCACGACCGCGCTGATCCTGACCACCTTCCTGGTACTGATGATTGCGGCGTATCTCGCCCTGGTGGCCCGTCGCATCGATCCCCGGCCCGAGGACAAGAAGGAGGGGGAGATCGCCGAGGGCGCCGGAGAACTGGGCTTCTTTCCGCCGCAGAGCAAGTGGCCGCTGTTCTGCGCTATTGCCTTCTGTGGCGTGGTGCTCGGTCCGGTCTTCGGCTGGTGGCTGATGCTTCTGGGCTTCGGGTTCGGTGCGGTCGCGCTGACCGGTCTGGTCTACGAGTATTACCGCGGAGACCACGCGCACTGACCTTTTGGGCCTGCCTCCTCGCACCCGGTCGCGACCTCAAGGCTCGGCCTTCCTCACGTTTCTCCGCACAAGGCCGCAAGTGGGGGCCGGATCGGGCGAAATTGGGTCCGTTTCTCCGCACAAGGCCACAGGCGGTCCCACGCGAGGTGCTTCTCAAGGCCTTAGGTCGGCGCCGTCCGAAGAGCGTCGTCGGTTCCAGCTCCCTGGCCGTTCGCGGGACAATGCCGTTATGTGCCGCAACATTCGTCCGCTGAACAACTTCGACCCGCCGGCGACCCATGGTGAGGTGCACGACGCCGCACTCCAGTACGTTCGCAAGATCGCCGGGACCTCCAAGCCGTCCAAGGCCAACGAGGAGGCCTTCAACCGGGCAGTGCACGACATCGCCCACGCGACCGAGCACCTGCTGGAGCACCTGGTCTCCACCACTCCGCCGAAGAACCGTGAGGAGGAGGCGGCCAAGAGGCGTACCCGCTCGGCGCAACGCTTCGCGACCGCCTGATGGTCGAGATCCTGCGGTACGCCGCCTTCACGTTGGATGGAGGCGGTGGTAACCCGGCCGGTCTGGTGCTCGATGCCAGTGGGCTCGGTGACGACCAGATGCAACGGATAGCAGCCGAGGTGAACTACTCCGAGACTGCCTTCCTGGTGCCGCGGGACGACGAGCCAAATGTGTACGACGTGCGCTTCTTCGCTCCACAGCAGGAGGTGCCGTTCTGCGGGCACGCGACGATCGCGGCCGCCGTGGCGCTGGCCGAGCGGGCCCCGATGGCGGAGATGATCTTCCACACCAAGGCAGGGCTGGTCACCCTCAACACCGAGGAGACCAAGGAGGGCATCCTCGCCGAGCTGACCAGCATCAGCCCGCGGATCAGCGAGCCGCCCGACGGCCTGGTTGAGCGTTGTCTCGAGGCATTGCGCTGGTCCGCAACCGACCTCGACCCGGACTATCCACCTCGGCTGGCGAATGCGGGGTCCGAGCACCTGGTGCTGGTCACCCGCACCCGGCAGCGGTTGGCCGACCTGAACTACGACTTCGACGAACTCGCCGAGATCATGCGGGAACACGGCATCGTCACCCTCCAGTTGATCTGGCCGAAGTCGAAACGGCGCTACTTCTCCCGCAACCCGTTCGCGGGCAGCGGTGTCGTCGAGGATCCGGCGACAGGCGCCGCCGCAGCGGCGTTCGGCGGCTACCTACGCGAGCTCGGCAAGATCGGGCATACGGCCCACTTCACGATCCGCCAAGGCGCCGAGATCGGCCGGCCAAGCCTGATCGAGGTCAGCGTGATCGACGGCGAGCCCGGCGTACGCGTACGCGGCTTCGCCAGGCCCATCGAGGGCTGACTCTAAAACCCGACCGCTCGCCGGCCGCCGTCCCAGGCCGTCTCGACGGCGTCACCAGTTGATGTGGAGCGGCCGGCCCTCGTCATAGCCGGAGTGCGACTGGACGCCGACCACGGCCAGCTCGGCGAACTCCTCTAGGTTGCCGGCGCCCGCGTACGTGCAACTGCTGCGTACCCCGGCCACGATCGAGTCGATCAGATCCTCCACGCTCGACCGCTCCGGATCCAAGTACATTCGGCCGGTCGAGATGCCTTCCTCAAAGAGCGCCGCCCGGGCCCGATCGAAGTCACTGGCGTCCTTGGTCCGCAGCCTCACCGCTCGAGCGGAAGCCATGCCGTAGGACTCCTTGTAGCTCCGGCCGTGCGCATCGGTCATCAGGTTCCCGGTGCTCTCATACGTCCCGGCGAACCAGGAACCGATCATCACGCTGCCGGCTCCGGCGGCCAACGCCAGCGCGACATCACGGGGATACCGTACGCCGCCGTCCGCCCAGATCGATCGGCCGACGGAACGGGCGGCCTCGGCACACTCCAGCACCGCGCTGAACTGCGGGCGGCCTACTCCGGTCATCATCCGGGTGGTGCACATCGCCCCCGGCCCGACTCCTACCTTGACCACGTCGGCACCTGCGTCGACCAGGTCGGTCACACCGTCCGCCGAAACCACGTTCCCGGCGATCAGCGGGACCCGGAGCTTGCCGAGGTCCGCACGCCGGTCGCGTACCTCGCGCACGGACTTGAGGGCCTGCACCATCTTGTCCTGGTGTCCGTGCGCAGTGTCCACCACCAGCACATCGATTCCGTCGTCGAGCAGCGACTCCGCGCGCGCCGCGACATCACCGTTGATGCCGACCGCGGCACCGATCATCAACCGGCCCGCCGCATCGAGCGCGGGTCGGTACAGGGTGGAGCGCAGCGCCTGCTTTCGGGTCATCACCCCCACCAGCCGATCGCCGTCCAGCACCAGCGCGGCTGACAGGTGGTGCCGGGCCAGCGCGTCGAACACCTCCTCCGCCTGGGTCCCGACCTCGACGGTCAACAGGTCGGTCGACATCACCGTGTGGGCCTGTGCGAACCGGTCCACGCCGCTGGCGTCGCTCTCCGTGACCGTTCCCAGCGGCCGCCCATCTTGCACCACGACGGCGAGCCCATGCGCCCTTTTGGGGATCAGTGAGAGGGCCTCGCCCACCGTGGTGTGTGGGTCAACGGTGACTGCGGTGTCGTACACCGGATGCGAGTTCTTGACCTTGGCGACCACCGTGGCCACGACCTCGGTGGGGATGTCTTGTGGCAGGATCGCGATGCCGCCGCGCCGCGCCACCGTCTCCGCCATCCTGCGGCCCGAGATCGCCGTCATGTTCGCCACCACCAGCGGCAGGGTGGTGCCGAGGCCGTCGGTGCTGGTCAGGTCCACATCCAGCCGGGAGCTCACGGTCGAGCGTCGAGGCACCATGAAGACGTCCGAGTACGTCAGGTCGTACGGGGGCGGGGCTCCGAGAAATCGCACCCGCCCATTCTGGCATCGGTTATCCATGACCTCCGCGATGCGAATACACTCACCGGGACCGGATGTCGGCGGAAGCCGGTCCTGATGACTCGGGGGGGTCACGGTGCTGTCGTCACGTCAACCTCGCCGCAGGTGGCTAGCCGTGTTGTGGCCGGTCCTGTGTGCAGCCATGTTCCTAATCCCGCAGGTCCCGGCTGAGGCCGCGGTACCGCCGGTCAGCGCGCGGACCAGCAAGGTGGTCACCGCAGACGCACTGCCAACGGCCCAGATCAACGGTGTGGTCTGGACGCAGGCGGTGGTCGGTAACCGCGTGTTCGCGGGAGGTCAGTTCACTGGCGTACGTCCGGCCGGAGCGGCGCCTGGCACCCGGCAGCAGAGGCGTTGGAACCTGGTCTCTTACAGCCTGAGCACGGGCAAGTTGACCAGCTTCGCGCCGCAGCTCAACGGCCCGGTCAGGTCCCTGGCGGTCTCGACGGACGGGAAAGCGCTCTTCGTTGGCGGCTACTTCACCAAGGTAGGGCGCTCCACCAGGAACCGGTTCGCCGCCTTCCGGGTCTCCGACGGTCAGCTGCTGAAACGCCATCCCAGCTTCAACGGCCCGGTCCACGCGCTCACAGTGACCGGCACACGGATGTACGCCGGCGGTTCGTTCACCACCGTCAACGGGGTACGCCGGAACCGACTGGCAGCCCTTACCCGCGCCACAGGCGCGCTGTTGGCCTGGGCTCCGGCGGCAGACAGCACCGTCCGCGCGCTCACCACGACCGGTGATCAGACCAAGATCATCGCTGGTGGCAACTTCCAGCGGGTCAACGGCATCAAAGGCAACGGCCTGGTGGCCCTCGATGCATCCAGCGGTGCTCGCCGCCGCTGGAAGATCAATGGGGTGATCAAGGACTACGGCACCAATGCGGCCATTCTGAGTCTGGCCTCCGACGCCGACACGGTCTACGGTGCCGGATACGGCTACGGCGGCGGAAACTTCGAGGGCGTCTTCGCGGCCGACGACACCGCGGGCGATGTCCGCTGGCTCCAGGACTGCCACGGCGACACCTACAGCGTGACACCGGTGGGCAGCGTGATCTACTCGGTCAGCCACGCGCACTTCTGCGCCAACATCGGCGGCTGGCATGAGTTCACGCCGCGGCGTGCGCAGCGGGCGCTGGCTGTGACGAAGAAAGCCCTGGGCACAGTGGCGACGAACTCGCAACCTGGGCCGCACTACGGGAACTTCGGTGGACGTCCGGCACCGTCGATCTACAACTGGTTCCCGGACCTGACCCCCGGCACCTTCACCGGGATGAGCCAGGCTGCGTGGAGCGTGGCAGGCACACCCGACTACCTCGTCCTCGGCGGAGAGTTCACGAAGGTGAACGGCGTTGCCCAGCAGGGGCTGGTGAGGTTCGCCCGGCACGATCTCGCTCCGCTCCGGCAGGGCCCGGTGGACCGCAGCGCGGCGACGGCCCCGTCGGTCAGGGCTGTCAGCGGCGGCGCTGCTGTGGTCTCCTGGCGGTCCAACTGGGACCGCGATCAGCTGAGCCTGACGTATGACGTGCTCCGGAACGGAGTGGTGATCCGGACGGGCAGCGGCAACTCGACGTTCTGGAGCCGGCGCACCCGCAGTATCACCGACTCCGGCCTCCACGCCGGCAGCACCTACCGCTACCGGATCAGGGCAAGGGATGTTGACGGCAACAGTGTGCTGAGCCCCGAGACCGTGCTGACCTACCCCGGGACGGCGCTCCAGCAGAAGGCCAGATCAGTTGAGCCACCGGGCACTCAATAGGCGGCGACCGAGCGTTGACCGAGCTGAGATTGCTCAGCGACACAAGTCGGGTTCCCCGTGCCGTGCAGGTCTCGGCCTTGCCGGCCGGCACTAGGGTGGCCGTCGTGACCAGCGCCGCAACGGCCGAATCCGTGTACTCGACTCGGGGCTCTTACGTCAAGCAGGGAGCCGAGTACGAGCGCGACACCGACTATGTCGCCACCCGAATCACCCGTGACGGGCAAGATGGTTACCCCGTCGCGGCCGACCGATACCGGCTTGTCGCCGCCCGAGCCTGCCCGTGGTCCCATCGGGCGATCATCGTCCGTCGGCTGTTGGGCCTGGAGCAGGCCATCTCGCTGGGCCTGTGCGGGCCCGTGCACGACAGCCGCAGCTGGTCCTTCGACCTGGACCCGGGGGGCATGGACCCGGTGTTGGGTTACCAGCGGCTGCAGCAGGCCTACCTGGCCCGCTTCCCGGACTACTCCGGCGGCATCACCGTGCCGGCCATGGTCGACGTCGCCACCAGGAGGTTGGTGACCAACGACTTCCCTCAGTTGACTTTGGACTTCTCCACCGAGTGGACCGAGTTCCATCGTGACGGGGCGCCGGATCTGTATCCGGAGCGACACCGCGACGAGATCGACGAGGTGGTCGACCTGGTCTACCGGGACGTGAACGACGGCGTTTATCGCTGCGGGTTCGCCGGCTCCCAGGCGGCGTACGAGCGGGCGTACGACCGGCTGTTCGCCAGGCTGGACTGGCTGAGCGACCGGCTGACCGAGCAGCGCTACCTGGTCGGCGACAGCATCACCGAAGCGGACGTCCGGCTGTTTCCCACGTTGGTCAGGTTTGATGCGGTTTACCACGGCCACTTCAAGGTGAACCAGCGCAAGCTGACCGAGCTGCCGGTGCTCTGGGCGTACGCCCGCGACCTGTTCCAGACCCCCGGATTCGGCGACACCGTCGACTTCGTCCAGATCAAGCAGCACTACTACGTCGTCCACACCGATCTGAACCCCACCCAGATCGTGCCCAGGGGCCCCCACCTGCGTGGCTGGCTGAGCCCGCACGGCCGTGACCAGCTCGGCGGCAGGCCGTTCGGCGACGGCACGCCGCCCGGGCCGCCACCGCTCGAGGAGGCCGTGCCCAAGGAACACACTGCAGCACGCGCGGGGTAGCAGGCTCCCGGGTCGCGACGCTACGGCAGCAGCAGAGAACAGGCCCGGTCAGTGGGGCTGATCCGCGCGAAGGGTCCCGGCGAGCGCCGGCCGGGACTCGATTCCAAGCTTCAGGTAGACATGCCGCAGGTGATATTCCACCGTCTTTGGGCTGAGGAACAGGGCCGCCGCAGTTTCGCGGGTGGTCCGGCCGTCGGCAAGCAGCAGCGCGATCTGGAGCTCGCGGGGCGTCAGCCGGCTGACCGGATTGTCACCGGGTCGAGTCACCGTAAGTCCGGTGGCGGCCAGCTCTCCGGTGGCGATGTGGCTCCAGGGCCGGGCGCCGAGGCGGGTGAAGATGTCCAGCGCCGCCTGAAGCTGCGGCCGGGCATCCACCCGGCGTCGTTCCCGGCGGAGTCGGGCGCCGTACGCCAGCCGGGTCCGGGCAAGCTCGAAGTCGTCAACTGTCGCCCGGTGCAGTTCGAGTGCAGCCTGGAACCGCTCGTCCAGCTCGGCGGCAGACGCCAACCACCCGAGGGTGCGCTCGGCTCGAGCCCTCGCCCAGGGCTGCCCCTTCGCTGCGGCGCGTTCGGCGTAGCCGCTGGCGAGCTCGTCGACAGGCCGATCCAATCCCAGTTGCACCAGCGTCTCGACGAGCTCGGGGACGGGCGACAGGTCCACGTCCCGGACGCCGAGGTCACGCACACTGATCCCGCTGCCCGGGGCCGGCCACGGACCGCTGGCCCGCTACCCCGTGCGGGTCAATCGCGAGATCCGCCGGTTCGTCGAGCAAATCCATCCCGGCTGGCCCGCTGTGGCTCCCCGGGTGGTGCTTGCGACCAGGCGGCCGCCACGGGTGCTGTACCTGTCCTCGCCCATCGGACTCGGGCACGCCCGCCGGGATCTGGCCATCGCGGACGAGCTGCGCCTGATCCGGCCAGGGCTGCAGGTCGACTGGCTGGCCCAGCACCCGGTGACCAGGGTCCTGGCGGAGCGTGGAGAATCCGTCCACCCGGCATCGGCGCAGCTGGCCAGCGAATCTGACCACATCGAGACCGAGGCGGGCGAGCACGACCTGCACGCCTTCGCAGCCATCCGTCGGATGGATGAGATCCTGATCCACAACTTCGGCGTCTTCGACGACCTGGTGTGCGACGACCCCTATGACCTGGTCGTCGGGGACGAAGCATGGGACCTCGACTACTTCCTGCACCAGAACCCCGAGACCAAGCGCTTCAGTTACGCCTGGTTCACCGACTTCGTCGGCTGGCTGCCGATGCCGGACGGCGGACCGGCCGAGGCGGCCCTGACCGCGGACTACAACGCCGAGATGCTCGAGCAACGGGCGCGGTACCGCCGGCTCCGGGACCGCTCCATCTTCGTCGGCAACCCCGAGGACATCGTGCCTGACGACTTCGGGCCGGGTCTTGGCTCGATCCGCACCTGGACCGAGCAGAACTTCGACTTCGCCGGCTACATCACCGGCTTCGACCCGATGACGCCCGTGCGACGCGCACAGCTGCGCGCGCGGCACGGCTACCGGGACGACGAGCGGGTATGCGTGGTGGCCGTCGGTGGGTCCGGAGTTGGCGTCGACCTGCTGCGCCGGGTGCTGGACGCCGTCCCACTGGTCCGACGACCTGCTCCCGAAGTCCGCTTCGTCGTTGTCTGCCGGCCACGGATCGACCCAGGCAGCCTGCCGCGGCGCCGGGGAGCCCGCGTCGTGGGCTATCTGCCGGACCTGTACGAGCACCTCGCGGCCTGCGACGTGGCCGTGGTCCAGGGCGGCCTGACCACCACCATGGAGCTGGCGGCGGCCAACCGGCCGTTCCTCTACGTACCGCTTCGCCATCACTTCGAGCAGAACTACCACGTCCGCTACCGGCTCGACCGGTACGGCGCGGGCAGCTGCGTCGAGTACGAGCAAGCACAAGACCCGCACGCCCTGGCTGCGCATGTTGTCGACGCTCTTGGCCGCGAGGTCTGCTACCGGCCGGTGGAGGCCGACGGGGCGAGGCGGGCAGCGGCGATGCTCGCCGAGCTGTTGTAGCGCGGCTGGGTTCCAGCGCCGCGAAGGAGGCGGTCCTGGCCAGCCGAAAACTCCAGACCGATTTCGGCCATGTCAGGGTCGAGGCCACCTGGCGCGTCCGTACGCTGTCCGACGTGCTGCAGAACGCGTCCCACTCCCGGGGACGGCCTGGCCGGCTGATTTTGGTCGTGCTGGCGCTGACCAGTTGTGGCGGACCCGCGACCGAGCCGGGCATGACCTCAGCGGCGCCAACGAGTGCGGTGCCGAGCAGCACCAGCCTTACGGCCACGCCGACCGCTGCCTCCTCGCGGGCCTCGCACGCGGCGACCCCGGAAGCGTCAGCGACGCCGTCGTCAAGCGCCACGCCAGCCTCGACCAGGGACGGCGGCTATGCGAACCAGGTCAGCGTCAGCGAGGACGGCGCCCTGTCCTTCGTGCCGTTGCGTTGGTACACCAGCAAGAACGCCGAGGTTCGATGCCGGGAGAAGGGCATCAAGCCGGAGGGTGCCTGGTGCACTGAGTACTACTACGAGAAGGCCGGGAGTCGACGGGCCGCAGTCCTGACGCAACAGACCAAGGTCAAGCTGCTGGACGATGACCTCAAGCCGGTCGACGCCACCCTGGCGCAGTTGGTCGATGCGGTCGAGGAGGACGTCTGGCCGAACTTCCAGATCGCGGTGGCGGACGGGAAGGTGGTCCGGATCAGTCAGGTGTTCACGCCGTAAGTGCGCAAGGCGTCACCGTGCACCCTTTAGTCCGATGCTGCACCCGCTGCAGAGGGTGCAAGATCGGACCAAAGGGTGCAGCGTGGACAGGTCTTACTGGTTGGGAACGACGTTCTGGGTGGTGCCGGCCGTGATCGAGTGATGACCGTCGCCCTCGAGTTCGTGGCCGTTCCCGTGACCATCCCCATGGCCGTCGCCGTGATGATGCGCGGCTTCCTCCAGCTCGGCCTTCGTCGGCTTGCGCAGCGTGTCGATGAAGTAGAACCGCCCGGCCCGCCGTCGCAGCTGCTCGCCCCTGATCTCCCGGGCCGACAGGCCGTCGGTCTCGGTCAACGGCAGAAGGGCTGGGTACTCCTTTTGCTGGGTCAGCGTGAAGGCCTCGCCCTGGGTGATCGGCCGATGCCGCTCTGAGTACCCGCCGGAGGGGTCGCGCTCGATGATGCCGGTCTCCGCACCGTGCAGCAAGCGCTCCTCGTCGGACCGCTGCAGCCCGATGCAGATCCGCTTGGTCAGCAGGAACGCGATCACCGGAGCGACGAACACCGCGACTCGGAGGAAGTACGTCACGGCGTTCAGCGAGACCCCGAGGTGGGTCGCGATGATGTCGTTGCCGCCACCGGCCCACAGCATCCCGTACCAGGTGACGGCCGCCACGCCGAAGCCCGTACGCGTCGGGTTGTTGCGTGGCCGGTCGAGCAGGTGGTGCTCGGATCGATCTCCGGTTATCCAACCCTCGATGAACGGGTAGAGCGCCATGCCACCGAACAGCAGCGTCATGGGCAGCGCCAACGGTATGAAGATGTTCCATGACCAGGTGGTCGAACCGATGTGCCACTCCCAACCCGGTCCCGGCATGATCCGGATGGCGCCCTCGGCGAAGCCCATGTACCAGTCGGGCTGGGATCCGGCAGTGATCTCGGCCGGGTTGTACGGCCCGAACACCCACACCGGGTTGATCTGCATCAGCGCGCCCATCAGGGTGATGACGCCGAACACGATGAAGAAGAAGCCGCCGGCCTTGGCCGCATAGACCGGGAACACCGGGTAGCCGACCACGTTGTCCTCGGTACGACCGGGACCGGGGAACTGGGTGTGCTTGTGGTAGACGACCAGTGCCAGGTGCGCCGCGATCAGCCCGAGCAGCAGCGCGGGCAGCAACAAGATGTGCAGCATGTAGAGCCGCGGCACGACCAGATCACCCGGGAACTGGCCGCCGAAGAAGAAGAACTCTACCCAAGTGCCGACGATCGGCATGGACCTGATGGCCCCGTCCATGAAGCGCAGGCCGGTGCCGGACAGCAGGTCGTCCGGCAGGGAGTAACCCATGAACCCTTCGAAGAGGCCGATCGCCAACATGCCGACGCCGATCACCCAGTTGATCTCGCGTGGCTTCCGGAACGCGCCGGTGAAGAAGATGCGCAGGCTGTGCGTCATCATGGCCGCAACGAACAGCATCGCCGCCCAGTGGTGCATCTGCCGCAACAGCAGGCCGCCGCGGATGTCGAAGGACAGGCCGAGCGTCGATGCGTACGCCTCCGACATCTCGACGCCGCGGAGCAGCTGGTAGCTGCCCTGGTACTCGATCTCACCCATCGAGGGCTTGAACCACAGGGTCAGGAAGACGCCGCTCAGCAGCAGCACGATGAAGGAGTACAGCGCGATCTCACCCAGCAGGAACGACCAGTGGTCCGGGAAGACCTTGCGCAGGAACGGCCTGGTCAGACTGGCCAGGCCGACCCGCTCGTCGGCCCAGCGGGCCGGGCCTGCGGCGACCTTGAACACAGGGCCCAGTGGCTTTCTGGGCGCCTGGGGTTGGACGGATTCGTCCGTGGTGACGGTGCTGGCTGGTCTGGCCATCAGTTATCGCCCTCTTTGAAATCCTTGCGGGAGTCCCTCTCAAAGTAGCTCGGTCCGGTGGGGACGGTGAAGCCACTCCTTGCGATGATGTATCCCTCGGCGTCCGTCGTGATCGGCAGCTGCGGCAGCGCACGCGCGGCGGGACCGAAGACGACCACGCCCGAGTTGCCGAGGTCGAACGTCGACTGGTGGCACGGGCAGAGCAGGTGGTGGGTCTGCTGCTCCCACAGGCTGATGGGGCAGCCGACGTGGGTGCAGATCTTGGAGTAGCAGAGGATGCCGCCGATCTGCCAGTCCTTGCGCGAGTCGGGGATCTTGATGGTGTTCGGGTCCATCCGGACGACGATGACCGCCGCCTTGGCCTTCTCGATCTGGAACTGGGTTCCGTGGTAGTCCTGCAGATTCTCCGGCTCGGCGTTGATCAGCTGGCCGATCTCGATGTCCTCCGGCTTGATCGGCTCATAGGTCACGTCGTGAACGACCCGGACACCTTCCTTCCAGATCGTGGTGCCGATCGTCTGGGCACGCCTCTTCGCGGTGGGCCAGGGGCCGAGGTCGGCCAGCCCGACGAGCATCGGCAGGAAGATCGTGGCCAGCGCGGCGATCAGCGTGCGGCCGATGATCTTGCGGCGGGTGAGCTTCGACTCGGCGACCACGTTGTCCAGCTGGTCGACGATCCAGGTGACGTCCTCCGGCTTCGAGGTGGCGCCGTGCCGGTGTTCGACCATCTCCTTGTCGTCCATCAGCTGCCGAGCCCACTGCACGGCACCGACGCCGATGAAGAGCAGTGCCAGCCCGAAGGTCATGCCCATACCGAGGTTGCGGGCATTGGCGCGCAGCGGGCCGAAGTCGAAGAAGAGGTTGGCCGGCATCGCGAAGTAGATGACGGCGAAGCCGATTGACAGCAGCGGCACCAGCCCGAAGAGAGTGGCGACCTGGCGAGTCGCCCGACGGGCCGCCCGCTCGTCGACATCGGTAAGCCGCGGGAGGTGCTCCCCGTGTCCCGGGTCGCTGACGGGGAACCGTTCCGGATCGGTCTCCTCGACCTCGACCAGGTGCTCGCCCGGTCCCGGCTGGTCGTGGGTGGTGCTCACTTGGCTTTCGCCCCCTTCGCCGCGATCCACAGGGCAAAGACGATCAAGGTGCCGAGGCCGACGATCCAGGCCCACAGGCCTTCGCTCACCGGACCGATGCCGCCCAGGGCCAGACCGCCGTCGGTGGGCCGTTCGTGCAGGTCGTTCAGGTAGCCGATGATCGCCCGCTTGTCCTCGGGTCGCAGCACCTCGTCGGAGAACACCGGCATCTGCTGCGGGCCGGTCAGCATGGCCTCGTACAAGTGCTTGTTACTGACCCCGATCAACGGCGGGGCGTACTTGCCGTCCGGCAGTGCACCACCGGCGCCCTGGAAGTTGTGGCAGGCCGAGCAATTGGTGCGGAACAGCTCGCCACCGCGGGCCAGATCCTCCTCGCTGAGACCCGAGGGGTCGTACTGCTCAGGGCTGGGGATCGCTGGGCCCGGGCCCAGCGAGGCCACGAAGGCAGCCAGTGCGGCGACCTCTTCGGGGCTGTAGAGGTTCTTCTTGTCCGGCGCCTGCTCCTCGACGCGGGACATCGGCATCCGGCCGGTCCCGACCTGGAAGTCGACCGCGGCGGCACCGACGCCGATCAGCGGCGGCCCCTGAATCAGGCCGGTGACCTGACCTTCACCGTTCAACCCGTGACAGGAGGCGCAGGTCACCTGGAACAGCGCCCGGCCCTGCGCGATCTGCTGGCTGTTGCCGTCATCGGCCGCAACCTTCGGCAGCGGCGCAAGAACGGCGTACAGGGCACCCATCAGGAACAGTGCGAAGACCAGCAGAGCGCCCTTGGCTGCCGGATGCCGTCGTCTGGCGGACAGGTATCGCACGAGGTTCCCTTCGGGTGGGTCGGAGCTACGTCGCTGCTTGACGCGGGAGCCGATCATTGTTCGGTTGTGCCGGCCGGAACGGATGCGCCGATCCGGCCGTGGTACTCGGTTTACTGCAACAGGTAGATCACGCCGAACAGAGCGATCCAGACGACGTCGACGAAGTGCCAGTAGTAGGACACTACGACGGCAGCGACCGCCTGCTCGTGGGTGAACGTACGGGCCAGGAACGTTCGACCCAACAAGATCATGAAGGCGATCAGGCCGCCGGTCACGTGCAACCCGTGGAAGCCGGTCGCCAGGAAGAACACCGACCCGTACACATTGCTGGACAGGGTCAGGCCCTCGTGGAACAGAGCGGCGTACTCATAGCTCTGGCCGCCGATGAAGAAGGCGCCCATCAGATAGGTGAGCACGTACCACTCGCGCAGCCCCCACCGGCGCACACTCCAGAAGCTGCCGGACCGCCTGACCTGGCCGCGCTCCGCGGCGAACACGCCCATCTGGCAGGTGAACGAACTGGCCACCAGCACCGTGGTGTTGACCACCGCGAACGGGATGTTGATCAGCGAAACCTGGCTGTGCCAGAGCGTTTCCGCCCCCGGCGCCGTCTGGGCGTTGGTCACGTTGCGGATGGTGAAGTATGCCGCGAACAGCGCGGCGAAGAACATCAGCTCCGAGGCCAACCACACGATGGTGCCGACCGCAACCGGCTCCGGGTGACCCTCGCGGCCTCGCAGCCTGGACTGCGGCAGCGGGTGCAGCGCGCTGGCCGGCTTGGTCATCGAGCCAGAGACGGCATGGGTGTGTAGAGCCACGAGGTCATTATTGCGGCAACCTCTGTCACGGTCACCCTCGGGCACAACTTTGTTTTTTCGCTGGCAGAGCGGAAAGCGGCGACGGCAGCCGGGAACAGCCGGACGCGCCGTCCGACCGCCTTATCCTGGGTCGGTGATCGGGTTGCCGGGGGCGGTGCTGCTGCCGCTGCACGCGACGCCGAAAGACCAGCCACCGCCGCTGACTCCGGTACGGCTGCTGACCGTGTGGACCGGCGACTGGTGGTTGGCGCTGGGCCTCCTCGTCTTGGCCGTGCTGTACGTCGTGGGAGTGGTCCGGCTGCGGCGGCGGGGTGATCGCTGGCCGGTCGGACGCAGCGTGGCGTTCCTGGTCGGCGGGCTGGGCTCGGCCCTGGTGGCGACGATGTCGGGGATCGGGGCGTACGACACGGTGCTGTTCAGCGTGCACGTGGTGCAGCACATGATCCTGACGATGGTGACGCCGTTGTTCCTGGCGCTCGGCGCACCGGTCACACTGGCGCTGCGGACCGTTCGCGGCCGACCGCGGGCGGCACTGCTGTGGCTGCTGCACTCACGGCTGGCTCGGGTGCTGACCTTCCCGCCTCTCGCGCTGGCCCTGTTCATCGTCACCCCCTTCGTCCTCTACTACTCCCCGCTGTACGAGGTCACGCTGCGGTCGGCTTTCTGGCACGCCGTGCTGCACCTGCACTTCATCATCATCGGGTCCCTGCTGATGTGGCCGCTGGTCGGGACGGACCCTGTTCCCGGACGGCTGCCGTACCCGCTGCGGATGCTGGTGATGTTCCTGATGCTGCCGTTCCATGCGATCCTCGGGGTTTCCCTGATGAGCGCGAATCGGCTGATCGCGGAGGACTGGTATCTGGCGTTCGAGCGCGCGTGGCCGCCGAGTCCACTGGACGATCAGTACATCGCCGGAGGGATCATGTGGGGGTCCGGGGACATCACCGCGATCTTGATGCTGGCCGCCTTGTTCGCCCAGTGGTTTGCCTCCAGTCAGCGGGAGGCCCGTCGAGAGGACCGCCGGCTCGACCGGCTCGAGGCGCGCGCCGCACGGGCGCAGCAAGCGACCCCTGCACAGGTAGCATCAGCCGCGCAGCAGCCACCCTCCCAGGAGTTCGAGCCATGAGCAGCAACGAGCCGGCCGAGAGCGAGACCGGTCTGACGATCTTGGTGTACTCGTCGAACCGGCTGACTCGACAGGACGTCCGGCTCGCACTCGGGCGGAAGGTGGCATCGGACCTGCCAGAGATCTCAGTTGTGGAGGTTGCGACTCAGCCGGCGGTGCTGACCACCATGGACGGCGGCGGCATCGACCTGGCCATCCTGGACGGTGAGGCCGTCCCCGGTGGGATGGGACTGTGCCGGCAGCTGAAGGACGAGATCGTCCGCTGCCCGCCCGTCCTGGTGCTGACGGGACGGGCCGACGACGCATGGCTGGCAACCTGGTCCCGCGCGGACGGGGTGGTGGCTCATCCGGTCGATCCGTTGCGGCTGCCGGCTGCGGTCGCTCAGCTGCTGCGTGCGGCGCAGGCGGCCTGACGGCTCCCTTGTTGGCGAAAACCGGTCACAGACGACTTAACAGTCCGGTCGGATTTCTGTCGTCTGTGACCGGTTTGCTGAGCGGTCGTCGCCCTGACGACTACCCACGCGAACAATCTGGTTATGGTGTGGCGGGTGAGTACGACCTGGCCCGAGCTGCTCGGGGCTCTCATCCGGCGGGTGGATCAGCCGCCGGAGTCGATGGCGTGGGCGATGCGCCAGATTCTCCGTGGTGACGCGACATCGGCGCAGGTGGCCGGGTTCGTCGTTGCACTGCGCAGCAAGGGCGAGACGGTGGCCGAGCTCACCAGTCTCGTCGACGTGATGCTGGAGTTCGCCACACCGATCACCGTTCCCGGTCCCGCAGTGGACGTGGTGGGCTCCGGCGGCGACCGGATGAACACGGTCAACATCTCCACGATGGCCGCTATCGTGGCCGCGGCAGCCGGGGCGACGGTGGTCAAGCACGGAAACCGGGCGGCCTCGTCCGCCTGCGGTGCGGCCGACGTGCTGGAGGCCCTCGGGCTGGTGCTGGACCTCACCCCGGAGGCTCAGCAGCAGGTGGTGAAGGAGGTGGGCATCGGTTTCCTCTTCGCGCCGCACTACCACCCGGCCCTGCGGCATGTCGGGCCCACCCGGCGCGAGCTCGGCATCCCCACGACCTTCAATTTCCTCGGCCCGCTGGCCAACCCCGCGCAACCCGTCGCCTCCGCGGTCGGCGTAGCCGATCCGCGGATGGCTGAGCTGATGGCGGGGGTGTTCGCCGCCCGGGATCAGCAGGGTCTGGTGATGCACGGCGGAGACGGGCTGGACGAGTTGACGACGACCACGACGTCCACCGTGTGGGTGTACGCCGACGGGCAGGTCGCCCGCAGGGAGTTGGATCCCCTGACCCTCGGCCTGCCGCGGGCCAGCATCGCAGACCTGGCCGGCAGCGATCCGCTGAGCAACGCGCAGGTGGTTCGCGAGGTGCTGGCCGGGGCGTCGGGACCCGTCCGGGACATCGTGCTTCTCAATGCCGCGGCGGCGCTGGTGGCGGAGGCCAAACCGAGCCTGGACGGTCTGTTGCCCGC
>JBKPNA010000285.1:0-3282 GCA_046765695.1 Actinomycetota bacterium
ACGGGCGCCGTCCCCTCGTAGCCGTCGGCTCGGGTGTTCTCGACGGGGAACTCGCCCTGCCAGGTATTCGCCATCCACCGGCCACCGGGAGTGAACTCCTCGCCCCAGGCGTAGGTGGCGCCGTCGAGGGCAGCGGACCCACCGCCGCGGTGGCTCCGCAGGTGAGCAACCGTCGGTCCCTCGAGTCGTCGCGGCGGTCGGTTCAGCCGGCACTGGCGGGTCGGACGATGCACCGGAGGCCGAGGTGTGAGGTCGACGTGTCGACGGCCTGTGCCATGCGTGCGGCCGGCCGGTAGCGACGGCAGTAGTTCGGCGCGCACAGGTGAGAACCACCCTTGATCACCCTGCGCGGGATACGGACGTCCGGCTGCCCCGGATCGTAACTGTGCTCTTGGGCGCCGCCACGTGGATTGCTGACACCGCAGCAGGCGTGCTCGGCCGCCTCGTGACGCCTGTTGTACCAGTTGCTGGTCCACTCCCAAACGTTGCCGATCATGTCGAAGAGGCCGTAGCCGTTGGCTGGGAACTGGCCGACGGGCGCCGTCCCCTCGTAGCCGTCGGCCCGGGTGTTCTCCACGGGGAACTCCCCCTGCCAGGTGTTCGCCATCCACCGGCCACCGGGGGTGAATTCCTCGCCCCAGGCGTAGGTGGCGCCGTCGAGGCCACCGCGCGCGGCGTACTCCCATTCGGCCTCGGTGGGAATCTCCTTGCCGGCCCAGCCCGCGTACGCGGCAGCGTCATCCCAGGCCAGGTGGACGGCGGGGTGATCCGGCCTGCGCTTGACCGAGCTGGACGGCCCCTGGGGATGCCGCCAGTTCGCCCCCTGCACGTAGGTCCACCACAGGTACGGGTTGGCGAGGTCCACCCGACCCTGCGGCTTGACGAAGACCGAAGACGCGGGCTGCAGCATGTCCGGCCGTACCCCCGGGTAGTCGGCCGGGTCGACCGCCCGCTCCGCCACTGTGAGGTGTCCCGTTGCCTTGACGAAGACGGCGAAGTCGCGGTTCGTCACGGTGTACTGATCAATCCAGAACCCGTCGACAGTGACTTGGTGGGCCGGTGCCTCCTCGGCGTAGTGGTGGTCCGATCCCATCATGTACGTGCCACCAGGCAGCCAGACCATGCCCGGGTAAGGAGGCGCTTCGCTGGTGACGGGAGCGCGCGCCTCGGTCGCCGGACGTACGTTCACCAGATCGTCCACGGCCATCACCCCTTGTCGCCGGCAGCGGCACACGTCCAAGGATGGAGCAGAGCGGCCGGGAACAGCTCGTCCGCGCCGCGTGAGATGCCACGGGGGGCCGGCCACTCTCCTTCGTCAGGTGCACGGCCTCGAGCTGGAGGCAGTCCGCGCAGCGCCGGTACCGAGGCTCGCCGCTCCAGGGTTGTGGTGCCTTCTTGATCGAGTTGTGTCGTCGGTAGTCGTGGGAGCGGCGCTCGATCAGGTGCGGTTCTCGGGCTCATCGCGGACGAGCCGACGGGCGCAGCGTTCGTCGGCGACCACAGGTCCGGTCACCGCCGCCGCGGCCCAGTCCCCCACGGAGGGCTGAACGCGACGCAGGCTGGGCTAGATCCGCCGGCGACGTCCGGGTGTGACGGCGGCAGCCACGACCGCGGTCTTCGCGATGGGCGCGGGGCCAGGCGTGACGGCCTTGGCGACGACTGCGGTCTTGGCCACCGGGTGGCCGATGACACCAACTCTTCCTACGCGTGCTGCCCTGAGCGGCATGTCAGTCTCCTTCGGTCGTAGGTGCTTCGTCGGCCTCGATTGAGGCGATGATCGCCTGAATCGGAATCCGTCCGTCGGCGATCAGCTGCCCGCCCGAACGCCGCGCTGCGGATGCGAACGGTGCAGCCCACAGGTTCTCCCAGATCAACACTCCGGCCGTGCTACCCGGCTCCATGGCAGCGGCGAGGTTCTCGACATCTTCGGCCGCTAACAGCTCCGCCAGCTGGGCCTCGACTGCTTGGAGCGGTCCGAGCTCGTCGATGTCATCGAGCTCCATGGCCTCGACGGAACCGTCCGCGTCCTTGGTCAGGATCAACACGTCGATCACGCGCACGGTTCCTGAGTCGACCAACGCGAGCAGCTCCTTCACCATCTCGCCGGTGAAGTTGCTCGCCCCCGCCGGAAACTCGACCACGATGTAGTCCACGGGACCAAGTTCGTCCAACGATCGATCCGTCATCGTATCCGTCATCGTTCGTTCCTTTCCCGGCTGAGCGGTCGAACCTGTGGGACTTGGCATGCCTTCACTGTTCGCTTAGCACCTGCCGGCGCATAGATGGGGCCCAATCGACGGCCATGTCGATCACAGTCCAGTTGTGGTCGGCGGCCGCGAGGATCTGTTCGGTGCCGGCTGGACGGGTCCGATGGCCATGCTGAACCTCCTGTGACGGGCCGGGCGCATGTCCGGTGGATGCAATGGGTGACAGGTCGGTCAGGACCCGAGAATCTTCTGCTTCTCGGCGTCGAACTCCGCCTTGGTCAGCGCTCCCGCGTCGAGCAGCTCCTTGAGCTTCATCAGGTCGCCGTAGGCGTCCGTCGGTGCAGCGACCGCTTCCGCGACGGGCGGGCTCGGCTGCTCAGGTACCGCCTGTTCGGGCACCTCAGCCGGCGGCGCCGCCTGTTGTTGCGCCTCCTGCGCTCTCGCTGCGCCACGCCCGGATGCCACATGGGCGGTAGCCCCTAGCACCGCTGCGCGTCTCAACATCCTCGGCATCGCGTCCTCCTCCGGTCATGCGAGCGAGCGTCCTCTGACCGTCCCGGCCACTCGCACCAGTCCGGCGGCTCTCACACCATGTCCCGCGGGCGGCTCCCAGAGCCTCACCCCGTGCGGATGACGAACGGAGTCCCTGCCCAGTCGAGAGGGAAGGGTGGGAACGGTGATACTCGCTCTCCTTGGCTCGGGCAGGCTCGCCCCGACACCGCGGCGGCCCAGGACCGCCACCGGCTGTCAACCTCGGGGCGCCGTTCCGCATCCGCGCCGGCACCGACTTCGAGACGGCCGAGTACGCCGACGGCTGCGTGGTCACCATGCCTACCCGCGCGTTGGAGCGGTGTCACGGCCACGCCGCAACGCGGGCGGCCCTCCGGGCCGCGCCCTGACCACGATGCCGCTTCAACGCGCCCAACACCACGCCGGCCGGTGGCAAGAAGAAGGGCCAGCCACCCCACGAAGAGGTTGACCGGCCCCGCTCCTTCAGGAATGACCTGCGTCGGGACGGCGGGACTTGGACGTCGGCGTCTCCTGCAGCAGGTACCTCTCGCGTTGATCACCTTGA
>JBKPNA010000286.1:0-4733 GCA_046765695.1 Actinomycetota bacterium
GTGCGGTTATTCCTGACTCTAAGGCGCCCTACGCCAGACCGTCCGCCCCACGGTCCGCCCACCGCGGCATCCTTTGGTTGATGCGGGCGTATTCCGGGTCGTCTTTCCGCACAAGGCCGCATCCGGTGGTTGATGGGGGCCGAGTGTGGGTCGTCTCTCCGCACAAGGCCACAGCCGGCGTTCCTCAGGTTGACCCCATTGTGAAGCGGCAGACCACGCGCTCCTGGCGGCACTAACCTAGGCTCCGTGAGTGCCGCTTTCGCCCGCGTGGCGTGCGTCATTCCGGCCAAGGACGAGGAAGAACGGATCGCCGCCACCGTCACCGCCGCCCGCGGCCTGAAGGGCGTCGACCTGGTGATCGTCTGCGACGACGGCAGCAGTGACCGCACCGGCGACCGAGCGGCCGCGGCCGGGGCGATCGTGGTCACCCATGCCCGCAACCGGGGCAAGGCCACTGCGGTCGAGTCGGCGGTCAACGCACTCGGCGTAATCGAGCAGCGCGACTCCCGGCCCGAAGCCGGCGCTCTGCTGCTGCTCGATGCCGATCTCGAGGACTCGGCAGCGAACTGCGCGCTGCTGATCACTCCGGTCACCACCGGACGGGCCGATCTGACCATCGCCGTGCTACCGCCCCAGCTCACCGACGAGGGCACCGCGCCGGGCGGGTTCGGCCTGGTGGTCAGCACCGCCACTCGTGGCATCACCGAACTGACAGGCTGGACTCCGCGGGCGCCGCTGTCCGGCCAGCGCTGCCTGACCCGGCGCGCCTTCGAACTGGCCAGTCCCTTGGCCGCAGGGTGGGGTATGGAGGTGGGCATGACCATCGACATCCTCCGGGCAGGGCTCCGGGTGGAGGAGGTTGAGATCGAGCTGCGGCACCGGGCCACCGGCCGCGATCTGGCAGGTCAGCTGCACCGGGCGAAGCAGCTCCGCGATGTCACCCGTGCCCTGGCCGCCCGGGGTGCTGTCAATGTCGAGACTGCTCGCGAGGCGGCCAAGACAGGGCTGGCGGAGTTGAGAGACGCCGGCGGCGGACTGCTCAAGCGGCTGCGCCGATGACGGCACCCAAGCGGCGCTCGGGAAACCCCGCCAAGCCTGCCAAAGCTGTCTACCGGCCCACGGTCTGGCACCGCAACCACCGGTACGGTCTGCTCGGCATCATCGGCGCGACCGTGCTGACCGTGTTGGCCGGATTCCTCGGCCCGTCCGCGGTCACTCTCACCCTCGGTCCGCGCGACTCCCTGCTGCCGCCCTGGTACCTGCCGACAGGCATCGTCAAACCCAACGAGTGGGTCGTCTCGGTGCTGATCTGGATCGCCGTCATCATCGGCGCAGTCGGTCTGTGGGTCGCCATGCGGGCGCTGGCCGACGGCTGGAAACCGAAGGTCCGCAGGGTGTTCGGCCTTGGCGCCGTCCTCAGCCTGGTCACCATCACCGTGCCGCCGATGACCTCGGCCGACGTGTTGATGTACGCGGCGTACGGCAGGCTGCAGGCGATCGGCATGAATCCGTACGAGATCACCCCGGCCGAGGTGTTCCGCAGCCAGTTCGACCCGGTGGTCAAGTGGGTGGAGCGGCCCTGGCATGACACCCCGAGCGTCTACGGGCCGATCACCAGCTGGACCCAGCTGATGGCCAACCGGCTCGGCGGGGACAACATGCACGACATCGTCTTGTGGCTGCAGCTGTTCTCGGCGGTTGCGTTCATCCTCGTCGGCCTGGGCGCGGTGCTGCTGGCCCGCGGCGACCACCGCCGCCAGGCCCGGGCAGCCCTGCTCACCGTCGCAAACCCGATCCTGATCTGGGCAGTGGTGGCGGGGGCGCACAACGAGCCGCTGTCGGTGATGTTCGCCGTGGCCGGGCTGCTCTTCATCCGGAAGAGCCCGTTCCTGGCGGGGATCGGCATCGGGCTGGGCGGCTGCGCGAAACTCAGCATCGGACTGTGGGGGCTGGCGATGCTCTGGGCGTACCGCAAGGAGCCGAAGAAAGCCGTGCTGCTCTGCGCAGGCACTGCAGTCCCGATGGGGCTGGCGTACGTGGTCTGGCAGCCGACCGCCTTCTTCCAGGTCTTGCGCAACGGCGGTTACGTCTCGGTCGGGTCCTGGGCCAATCCGGTGTACACCCTGCTGCGCCAGTTCCTGAACGACTTCAACTCCAAGTTGATCATCGGGCTGATCTCCTACGCCGGGCTGGTCGTGATCGTCTGGATGCTGTCCCGCACGGTCCCCTGGAGCGCCGCACCGGGCCTGCCCAAAGGGGCCGACCTGCGCACAGATCCGCTCACCATCGCGCTGCGTACCTCGATGATCCTGGCGGTCGGGTGGCTGATCACCTCGATGTACACCCTGTCCTGGTACGACCTGATGGCCTGGGTTCCGATGGCCGTACTGGCCGCCAGCAAGCTGGACCGGATCATGGTGCTGCGGGGCGCCGCGCTGTCCCTGGCGTACGTCCCGGGCCGGGCGATCGACTACGGTGCTGCACTCGACTTCACGGCAACTCGGGTACGGGACACGATCTCCCCGGTGGTTCAGATCGCCGTGCTGCTGGCCGTGGTGTTGTGGTGGCGGCAGCCGAACAGCACGAAGATGTTCCCGTTCCGCCGACCGGAACCGCCGCCCGCTGAGCCCGAGCTGCCGGTGACCTCACCGACGATCGTGCCAGCCGTCAAGACGCATACGTCGAAGCAGCCAGTGGTCACAGGCTCCAGATCGCGAAGCCGAGGACTAGCAGGCTCGCGGCGGCGCTGAGGACGTCTCCCACCCGCTGCCACCTGCGCCGCCACGGCGATGCCAGCCGGCCAGGCCAGATGGGCAGGTCGACCGACCGCAGCACGGCATAACCGGCCAGCGCCACCCAGGCGCCGGTCAGCGGGCCCCAGACCCAGGCGGGGACCCAGACCCACGGACCGTGTGCCAGCAGGAGCAGCAGTCCCGCCGCTCCGCCGGCGAGGGCGGCTGCCACGCGAAGCCGATCCTGTCCGCGTGCGGCCTGGCGAGCGGAGGCGATCACCAACAACAACCCGGCCAGGGTGCCGGCGATCGTCGGGATGTCGGGAACGCCGGGGGAGTCGACGGCCCGGATCGGTCCATTGCTGGCGGCCAGCGCCAACGCCACCCGGTCCACGTCGCGGTTGGTGTTGCCCAGGATCACCACGGCCTGCTGCCGCTTCCGGTCGAGGGCCAGCATGGAGCGCATGCCACCCGTGCCTCCGTCGTGCCAGGTGATTTCCCGGCCGGTGACGTCCATGGTCTGCCACGCGTACCCGATCTCGCCACCGCTCGCCTGGGCTTTCGACTCCAAAGCGGCCATCCCCGGTGCCTTGTTCGCCAGCACCGCGGCGGCGAAGCGTGTCATGTCCTCGGCATTGGTCCAGGTCGAGGAGCCGGCGGGGGTGAACCCCGGGCCGTACCAGTGGGCGGCGGGCCAGCCGTTGCTCTGGTGACCGTCGATCGCGCCGGCCGGGATGTCGCCCGCTGTCGCGGCGAAGATCGTCGAGGTCATGCCGAGCGGCTGCAGGATCCGCTGCGTGGCCAAGGTCGGCCAATCCGGTAGGCCGGCGGCCCGCGCCTCGGCGTGGCCGAGCAAAGTCATGCCGAGGTTCGAGTACGCGTACCTTCCCTCGTTCCTCAGTTGGGTGCTGCGGGTCGCCTCGATCACCCGCGCCGCGGAGACCTGGTACGGGTTGGCGTTGCCCAGCAGGCCCGGGATGCTTCCTCTGACGATGTCGGGCGGTAGTGGCGGCAGCCCGGAGCTCTGCGTTGCCAGTTCGAACAGGGTGACCTCGCCTGCCGGGGTGCCGGCAAGCTCGGGCAGGTACTGAGCCAGCCGGTCGTCCTCCGTCATCTCCCTGCGGGCGACCGCATCGGCCAGCAGCATGCCGGTGAACGTCTTGGTGACGGAGCCCAGCTCGTACAACGTCTGTGGGGTGGGGACCTTGCCATGCTCCTCACCCAGGCCCGCGAAAGTGATGGTGCCGGCGCGGACCCGGCCCACGGAGAGAGTCCGGTAGCCGCGATCGCTGATCAAGGCCGCGCGGACATCGGCAGCAAGCTGCTCGTCGCCGGTGTGGGCGTCACCCAGCGCCGGGGTGTGCGGGCCGACGGTGAGTCCGCCGAGAGTGCCGAGAACCAGACCGAAGACCAGCGAGACTGCCAGCAGCGCTTGGAGCCGGCGGGACGTACGCGCGGTCGACTGCGCACGCTCGCGGAGCTCGGTGCTGGTCATGGGCACCCCTGCAGCAATCTTCTCAGCGCTGCGGCGGGCCCAGCCAAGCCGAATAACGAACTTCGCGGAGTTGCGAGTGGCGGGTCGAGCCAGTGGGTTGGCGGTTGAGCTAAGAGGTGGTCACCAGAGCGGTTCGCGCGTACGCGTCGATCTCCGCAGTCAACTGTGACTTGATCTCGTCGCTGGCGAAGGAGGCACGGACCGCGGTACGAGCCAGCTCGGCTACTCCCTGCTCGTCCAGGTCCAGCAGCCGAGCGGCAATGGCGTACTCGGTGTTCAGGTCGGTGGCGAACATCGGCGGGTCGTCGCTGTTCACCGTTACGGTGACTCCGGCCGCGACCAGCTCCCGGATCGGGTGTGCATCGAGACGCGGGACCACCCGCAGCGCCACGTTGGAGGTCGGGCACACGTCCAGGGGAATGTCGCGCTCGACCAGGTGCTCCAGCAGCCGCCGGTCCTCGACTGCCGAGATGCCGTGCTCGATCCGGTCCGGCCCAAGGGTGTGC
>JBKPNA010000287.1:0-6023 GCA_046765695.1 Actinomycetota bacterium
CGAGCACGTCCTGCACACTTTCCGGTCTCGACACCAGAGGCAGATCGGCGAACCCGCCGCGAATGCGGGCGGCGCGGACCCTCAGGCCAGGGCTGCGCGGGGGCGGCGACAGGATGGCAACGACCTTGCCGTGGTTGGTGATCTCGAAGGTGGCCCCCGCTGCCACCTCACGTAGGATCTCCGAACTCCGGTTGCGCAGGTCGCGATGCGCAAGCTGCTCAGTCATGCAACTCCCTTCTCTGTAGCAACTGTAGCAGTGGCGCGACATGGGTAGCTGACGGTCCGCTTCACCCGAGCCTTGCCTGCGGTGGAAGATTGACCGCGACGAAAGGAGCCGGGACGTGTCCAGCTGCGCCCATCTCGAGGCCACCCCCCTTACGCCGCCTCCGGCGGACTTCGAACCGGTCTGCTCCGACTGCGTCGAAGTCGGCGGCTCCTGGGTGCACCTGCGCCGCTGCCTGACCTGCCAGAAGATCGCCTGCTGCGACTCCTCGCCGGCCAAGCACGCCAGCGGGCACGCCAGGATCAGTGGACACCACGTCGTCACTTCGGCGGAACCGGACGAGCACTGGCGCTGGTGCTATCTGGACAAGGTGGGAGCATGAGCGTCTCCGCCGAGCCGGCCGCCGACCGTGCCGAACGGGCCAGCCGGCCCATCCTGCTGACCGTCGATGACGACCCGAGCGTGTCGCGGGCGGTGGCGCGGGACCTGCGCCGCCGGTACGGGGCCGAGTACCGGGTGATGCGGGCCGACTCGGGCGAGGAGGCCCTGACGGCCATCCGGGAAGCGGTGCTGCGTGGTGAGCAGGTGGCCGCCATCCTCGCCGACTTCCGGATGCCCCGGATGAACGGCGTGGACTTCCTCGAGTCCGCGATGGATCTGGCGCCGCAGGCACGCCGGGCGCTGCTCACTGCGTACGCCGACACCAACGCCGCCATCGCGGCGATCAACGTGGTGGACGTCGACCACTACCTGCTCAAGCCGTGGGAGCCGCCGGAGGAGAAGCTCTACCCGGTGGTCGACGAGCTCGTCGAGACCTGGCGGCGGGTCGGCCGGCCCGCCGAGCGCAAGATCAAGATCCTCGGCCACCCCTGGTCGTCGGCCTCGTACGAGGTGCGCGACTTCCTGGCCCGCAACCTGGTGCCGTACCGCTGGTACAACGTGGCAGATCCCGACGGCGCGCGGCTGCTCGACGCGGCCGGCGCGGAGCCGAGCCAGGTACCGGTGGTGGTTACGGAGGAGGGCGCGACGCTGGTGCAGCCGAGCCTGCTCGACCTGGCGAACGCCGTCGGGCTGAGCACCACGCCGGCGGGTGAGTTCTACGACGTCGTGATCGTCGGCGGCGGCCCGGCGGGCCTGGGCGCCGCCGTGTACGCCGCCTCGGAGGGTTTGAAGACGGTCGTGGTGGAGCGGGCCGCCGCCGGCGGTCAGGCGGGGCAGAGCTCGCGGATCGAGAACTACCTGGGCTTTCCGGACGGGGTTGCCGGCGACCAGCTCACCGAGCGGGCGCGGCGGCAGGCGCTCCGGTTCGGCGCCGAGCTGCTGACCGCGCGTACGGTGACCGGCCTGGCCACCAGGGGCTCCGCTCGGGAGGTGAGCTTCGACGACGGAACCATGATCAGGTCCCACACGGTGGTCCTCGCCACCGGGGTGAGCTACCGCCAGTTGGAGGCGTCGGGCGCCGACGGACTGGTCGGCCGGGGCGTCTTCTACGGGTCCGCTGCCACCCAGGCGGCCGACTGCGAGGGCCGGCACGTGATCATCGTCGGCGGCGCGAACTCGGCGGGCCAGGCCGCGGTGTTCTTCGCACGCCATGCCGCCGCACAGGTGACCATGGCGGTACGAGGGGACTCGCTGACGAAGTCCATGTCGAGCTATCTGATCTCCCAGATCGAGGCGATGGACAACATCGACGTCCGCCTCAACACCACCGTGCTCAAGTGCGACGGCAACGACCGGTTGCAGTGCGTCACCCTGGTCGACCGCGACGGCACCCAGGAAGTGGTCGATTGCGCGTACCTGTTCGTGTTCATCGGTGCCGCGCCGTTGACCGACTGGCTGCCGGCCTCGCTGGTCCGTGACCGGCAGGGTTTCGTGATCACCGGTCCGCAGCTCACCTCCGGCGGGAAGCGTCCCGAGCTGTGGGATGTGGACCGCGACCCGTACCTGCTCGAATCATCGATCCCGGGAGTGTTCGTGGCCGGCGACGTCCGGGCCGAGTCGGTCAAGCGAGTGGCGTCCGCGGTGGGGGAGGGCGCACTCGCCGTCACCCTGATCCATCGCTACCTGGCCGGAGGAGTGTGAGGGCCATGAACGACGTCCAGCGGCTGAGCCCCGCTGAGCTGAAAAGCCTGTTCCTGTTCGAGTCGCTGAACTCCGACCAGCTGGACTGGCTGAGCCGGAACGGCTATGTCGAGAACTGGGCGGCAGGGGAGGCGGTCTACTCCGAGGGCGACCCCGCCACCTGCTTCTTCGTGCTGCTGTCGGGCACGCTCTCGATGCATCGCCAGGTGGAGAACACCGATCTCGAGACCACCCGCACCGATCAGCGCGGGGTTTACGCAGGGGCGACCCAGGCCTTCGTCAAGGGCGCGGGGCCGGAGCCCTACCCGACGTCGGTGCGGGCCGTGACCGACTGCACCTTCTGGGTGATCGCGGCGGACGAGTTCGGTGAGCGGATCCGCGAGTGGTTCCCGATGGCCATGCACATGCTGGAGGGCCTGATGGTCGGCATGCGGGCCAGCCAGGTGCTGGTCGGCCAACGCGAGCGGCTGCTCTCGCTGGGCCGGCTCTCGGCCGGGCTGACCCATGAGCTGAACAACCCCGCCGCCGCCGCCGTCCGCGCCACGGCGACCCTGCGGGAGCGGGTGAGCAAGATGCGCCGCAAGCTGGCCCACCTGGCGACGTCGGATATGGACCCGAAGGCGCTGGTGGCGCTGACCGACCTGCAGGAGACCGCCGTCGAGCGGATGGCCAAGGCTGAGAAGCTGACCCCTACCCAGGTGGCCGAGGCCGAGGACGAGCTCACCGACTGGCTGGAGGACCACGGCATCGACGACGGCTGGGACCTCGCTCCCGCTCTGGTTGCGGCCGGCGTACGCACCGAGTGGCTGGACGAGGTCGCAGACACGATGCCGGAGGCACTGCTGGCCGACGGCATCCACTGGGTGTCCTACGCGCTGGAGACCGAGCAGCTGATGCTCGAGATCGAGGACTCGACGGACCGGATCTCCGCGCTGGTCGGGGCGGCCAAGCAGTACTCCCAGCTGGACCGGGCGCCGCACGCCGACATCGACATCCACGACGGGCTGCACAGCACTCTGGTCATGCTCGGGCACAAGATCAAGGAGTCGGGCCGGATCACCCTGGTCAAGGACTTCGACGAGGGGTTGCCCCTGGTACCCGCCCATCCCGCCGAGCTGAACCAGGTCTGGACCAACCTGATCGACAACGCGATCCATGCCATGGCCGAGACAGGTGGCACCCTGACCGTCCGGACGGCGCTCGAGGACGGGCACGTGCTGGTGGAGATCGGCGACACCGGCCCGGGCGTACCGCCGGAGCTGCAGCAGAAGATCTTCGAGCCGTTCTTCACCACCAAGCCGGTGGGTGAGGGCACCGGGCTGGGCCTGGACATCTCCTACCGGGTGATCACCCAGCGGCACGGCGGAGACCTTAGGGTGGTCTCTCGACCAGGCGATACGCGGTTCCAGGTCCGGCTGCCGGTGAACGAGCCGCCCTCGGTCGCCTGAGCGCCAACGGCGCAGTCGCAACGACGCGAGGAGACACATGGCGAAGTTTGCTGTCGGGGCCGAGAACGGGCTGCCGATCGAGCTGCACTACACCGATCACGGTGAGGGCCAGCCGGTGGTGCTGATGCACGGCTGGGCCACCAGCAGCCGGGCCTGGGAAGCCCAGGTGCCGGCGCTGGTCGAGGCGGGGTACCGGGTCATCACGTACGATCGCCGGGGCTTCGGCCAGTCGTCGCAGCCCTGGCACGGCTACGAGTACGAGACCTTCAGCTCCGACCTGGCCGCGCTGCTGGACCATCTCGACCTGACCGATGCGGTCCTGGTCGGCTTCTCCATGGGGGGCGGTGAGGTGGTGCGCTACCTCAGCAGGTTCGGCTCCGATCGAGTGAGCAAGGTCGTCCTCGCCTCCTCCGTGACGCCTTGCCTGTTCAAGTCCGACGACAACCCGGAGGGTGGCATCGACGATGCGTTCGTCACCGGGATGATCGGCGAGGTGGCCAAGGACCGGTTCGCCTTTTTGGACGAGTTTCTCGACAGGTACTACAGCGCAGGCCGGAAGATGAAGGTCAGCCCGCAGCAGAAGGCGTACGCCCTGAGCCTGGCTACGGCAGCCTTCCCCCGAGCCATGACCGAGAGCATCGACGCCTGGGGGCGCACCGACTTCCGTTCCGACCTTGCCGCGGTCACCGTGCCGACCATGGTCATCCACGGCGACTCCGACAACATCGTGCCGATCCAGGTCAGCGGTGAACGGACCGCAAAGGCCATCCCCGGCTCAGTGTTGGTGGTGTTGGAGGATGCGCCGCACGGGCTGCTGATGAGTCACCCGCAGGAGTGGAATTCAGCCGTGCTGCAGTTCCTGGGCAGCTGAGGCTGATCCAGCGCCATGCTGCACCCTTTGCTGTGACGCTGCACCCGCTGCAGGGGGTGCAACCTCGTTCAAGGGGTGCAAGGTGGGCGCAACCCGTTGCGGAGCAGTGAGCCTGGGGCTGTCTCAGGCAGCGGCGTGCAGCTCGGCGGGCAGCGGATCCGCATGCACGACGACCAGCGAGGTCACCGCGCGGGTCAGGCAGACGTAGAGCCGACGCAGCCCGGTCACCTCGTCCGGTTCGCCGGCGACGATCGCCGCCGGTTCGAGCAGCACCACGTGGTCGAACTCCAGGCCCTTGGCCAGCGTCGCCGGAACCAGGTCGACGCGGCTGTCGAAGCTGGGTGCCGCCTCACCCAGCACCTCGTACGCGATGCCCGCCGCGGTCAGCCTCTCCGCGACCCGGGGGACGGCCGCATCGGCTGCGATCACCCCGATCGTGCCCTCGGCGGCCAGCCCTGTCCTGACCGCCGCGGTCACGTCCGCGTCGGGGTTCGCCGCCGATCGCAGCTCGAGCTCGCCGCGATGTCGCCGCACCGAGTGCGGCGGCGTGAGGGCGGGGGCGATGCGGGGCAGCAGCCGGGCGGCGAAGTCGATCACCGCACCCGGCACCCGGAAGCCCGCGACCAGCTCCTCGGTGGCGGCCTCGGGGTGGCCGAGATGGCCCAGCGACTCCGTCCAGGACCGGGTGGCCCAGGGAGTGGTGGCCTGGGCGAGGTCGCCGAGCACGGTCACCGAACCGGTGCTGGCCCGCCGGCCCACCGCCCGCAGCATCATCGGCGACAGATCCTGGGCCTCGTCGAGGATCACATGCCCAAGGCTGGGCGTTCGGTTCAGCAGATCGGACACCTCGTCGATCAAGACCACGTCGGCGAGGGTCCAGCGCGCGGCGGCCGGCGAGCGCACCGGTTTGCGCAGCAGGATGAGCTGCTGCTCCTCGGCGCTGAGCACCCCGTCGGCCGCGGCTGCCAGGAACTCCGCGTCGGTCAGCAGCCGTAGCACGAGCCGCGGCGCGTCCAGCGCCGGCCAGAGCGCGTCCGCGTACGCGCGGACCGGCTTGCTCCGGGCGACCGCGTTCTGCACCCGATCGTCCGGGGAGTCGCCGTAGGCCTCCATCCGCAGCAGCACCTGGTGGGCGAGACGCTGCGGAAGCATGGCCCGCCCCGCCTCGTACCGGACTCCGCGCGCCCGCAGCTCGTCCAGAATCTCCTCCGCAAGGTAGGCACCCACCCGCCACTGGTGTGCGCCGCGTGGTACCACCAGCGCATCCTTGGGCCGGCCGAGATGGCTCCACACGGCCCGGCGCAGCACCTCTGCCATCCGCGCGTCGCCCTTGATCAGGGCCGCCGGGACCTCCTCGACGGCGCGGATCTGGACCCGATCGGCCCGGGTGACCAGCGAG
>JBKPNA010000288.1:0-4342 GCA_046765695.1 Actinomycetota bacterium
CCCGTAGCGAGTGAGTCCGGCGCCGACATCCGCACTGTCGCCGTCGTCGGATCGGGATACATGGGCGGCGGGATCGCTCAGGTGCTCGCCCTGTCCGGCCGGGACGTCGTGCTGAGCGACGTCGATGCGGCCAAGGCGGAGGCCGCCCGAGTCCGGCTCATCGACGAGGCCCGGCGCTTCGTGAAGACCGACCTGTTCGACCCCGGCTCGGTGGAGATCCTCGAACAGCGGCTGCGTGCCGCCGACAGCATCGAGTCCGCCGTGGCAGACGTCGACTACGTCACGGAGGCCGTCTTCGAAGACCGCCAGGTCAAGGCCGACGCGCTCCGCCGGATCGCCCGCGCTGCCCGCGCCGACACCGTGAACGGGACGAACACATCGGCCATCCCGATCGGCGAGCTCGCCGAGTCGGTCGAGCGTCCCGAACGCTTCCTCGGTGTGCACTGGATGAACCCGGCCCCGTTCGTCCCCGCCATCGAGCTCATTGCGACCCCCCATACATCCGAGGACGCGATCGCCCGCGTCCAGGCGATGGTCACCGAGGCGGGCAAAGTCCCGGCCCGGGTCGCCGACAGCCCCGGTTTCGTGGCGAACCGGCTCCAGTTCGCGCTGTACAAGGAAGCCGTGCGAATCGTGGACGAGGGATTGGCCACCCCGTCGCAGATCGACACCGTCGTGAGCAACGCCTTCGGGTTCCGGCTCGCGCTCTTCGGTCCCTTCGCGATCGGGGACATGGCCGGGCTGGATGTCTACGCCGCCTCCTACGAGAGCCTGGCCGCCGAGTACGGCGAGCGGCTGGCAGCGCCGGAGCGGCTGCGCAAGTCGGTCCAGGAGGGCAACCTCGGGATCAAGAGCGGCCGTGGGTTTCTCGACATCCCCAGCGAGGACGTGGCGGCGCTGCTCGCCTACCGGGACGCCGCCTATCGGCGGCTCAGCGTCCTGCGCCGGGAGCTCGGAGCCGCACCCGGCCTCGATGCCGCGGCCCAGAAGGAGGCGGCGTCAGAGAAAGAATCCGGGCAGTGATCGAGAAGGACACCAATCTCATTCCCGACCAGCGCCGCGAGAAGCTCATGCGGTTGCTGCGCCGGGACACCGTCCTGAGCGTCGCTCAGCTCACCGAGCTTCTCGGCGTCTCCCACATGACCGTGCGCCGCGACATCGTCGTTCTCGAGCGGGAAGGTCGGGCCTACTCCGTGCCCGGCGGCGTGCGCCATGCGAGCTCCATGCGCGAGGAGCCGACGTTCGCCACGAAAGCAGGTACCGAGCGCGCCGAGAAGGGCGCCATAGCGCAACGGGCGGAAAGTCTGTTGCACGACGACATGACGATCTACCTCGATGCGGGCACGACCACCGGCGCGCTGACCCCGGCCATCCGCGAACGCAGCGGAATGACGGTGATCACCAACGACTGCGTCATCGTCGACGACCTGACCGGATCCACGAACGTCGACGTGATCCATGTCGGCGGACGTCTCGACCACACCAATCGATCCACCGTCGGACGCCTGGCGGCCCAGACGCTCCGGCAGCTGAACACCGACCTCGCGTTCATCAGCACCAGCTCCTGGGACCTGAGCCGAGGAGTCACCACCCCGGCCGAAGCCAAGGTCGAGGTCAAGCTCGCGGCCCTGGACGGTGCCTCCGAGTCGGTGCTCCTGGCGACGAGCACGAAGTTCGGGACCTTCGGCATGTACGACGTCGTACCGCTACGCCGTTTCGACCGCATCATCACCGACGACAGGCTGCAGGCAGCAGCCGCAGACGGCATCCGCGATCTCGGTGTCGAACTCGACCTCGCGCACGCCACCACCACCGAAGATGCGCCCGGAATCGCGGTCGCACGGCCTGGTGAATCCCTCCGTCTCTGACGATCACGCGATAGAACTGGTGGTTCTCACAAGTGCACATGGGCACTCGAAGTGGAGTCCGTACCGAGGCTTCCGGTATCCGCGTTTCCGGCCTCCGCTGGTGGATGTTCGGCTTCTTCGTCCTCGTCATGATCATCAACTACATCGACCGGGCGTCGTTGTCGATCGCGATGCCGTTGATCAGCAAGGACCTGCATCTCGACGCGGCAATCACCGGGATCATCCTCAGCTCGTTCGGCTGGACCTACGCCCTGATGCAGCTACCCGGTGGCTGGCTTGTGGACAAGCTGAAGCCGCGGAAGATCGTGACCGGGAGCCTGCTCGGTTGGGGCGTCATCGAGGGACTGACCGGACTCGCGAACGGCGTGGCCTCCCTGATCGGCATGCGGATGCTCCTCGGCGTCTTCGAAGGTCCCGTGCAGAACGGCGCCAACGCGTCGCTGACGCGCTGGCTGCGCAAGAGCGAGCACGCTCGCGGGAGCACTCTCGTCGACGGCGGCGGTCCGCTGGGCACGGCGTTCGGCGGGCTGCTGGTGACCGGTCTGATCGTCTGGCTGGGCACGTGGCGGCTGGCGTTCGCCGGCGTCGGCCTGATCACGGTGCTGATCGGCATAGCAGCCTGGCTCTTCATGCGGGACAACCCGGCCACCCACCCCATGATCACGCGCGAGGAGGCGGACTATCTCGCGAAGGGCGAGGCCGAGGATGGCCCGGAGCCCGAAGCGCGGGGGTCGGCCCTGCGGTACTTCCGGTTCCGTAGTGCCTGGCTGCTGCTCATCGCGTTCTTCGGCTACGACGCTGTGGTCTACGGCCTGCTGACATGGGCACCGTCCTACGTGAGCGAGGTGCAGCACGTCTCGTTCGGCATCACCGGTCTCTGGACGTTCGTCATCTTCGGCGCAGGCTTCGTCGGCGAGCTGATAGCCGGCCAGGTGGCGGACCGGTGGATCCGCTCCGGTGCCTCCGCCAACCTCGTGCTCCGCACCCTGCTCGGCCTCGCCGGCCTCGGGGTCGCCGTCGCGATCATCCTCGTCAACACGGTGTCGACACCCGCGGCGGCGATCCTGCTGATCAGCCTGGCGAACTTCTTCCTCCGCTGGGGTGGGCTGTACTGGTCGGTGCCCGCGCGGCTCGCCTCGACGCAGCATGTCGGCAGGCTCTCCGGGGCGATGAACTTCTCGGGCAACGTGGCCGGGATCCTCGCCCCGATCCTGGTCGGCGTGATCGTCCAGGTGACCGGCAGCTTCGTCGGGGTCTTCATCATGTTCGCCGTCGCCGGCCTGCTGATGGCGGTCCCGTCGGTGGCCATCGACTACTCGCGCAAGCTCTGAGATCGGTCGATCGACCTGGCGAAATGCGCCGGGACACCACGCGAACGGACCGGCCTGGCTACGGTGCTATGACGGTACCGATCGTGAGGAGAACACCGTGGAACTCTTCCCTGCTCTTCCATTCACCTCCTGGGTGGACACCCGCGCGACGTTGCACCGCTTTGCCCAGATCGTCGGCAAGGTCAGGCTGGCGGCCAGCCCCCGCCGCAACCACTGGTGGAGCGTTCCCTTCCATGTGACCGGTCGCGGTATCACGACTCGCCCGATGACCGACGGGTCGATGATCTTCACGATCGACTTCGACTTCCTCGACCACCGGTTGGACATCACCGCGCTGAGCGGCCAGCGGTACTCGTTCTCCCTCGCCGGGCTCTCGGTCGCAGATTTCTACGAGCAGTTGCACAAGGGGCTGTCCGCTGTCGGTGTCGGCGTCACGATCGCACTGCCCCGGCCGTTCGACCTGTCCGACTCCGACCGGCCGTTCGCCGAGGACACCGATCACGCCACCTATGACGCCGCTGCGGTGACCCGCTACTGGCGCGTCCTCAGCCAGGTGAACCTGCTGCTGGAAGAGTTCGCGGCCGGCTATTCCGGCAAGACCAGCCCTGTTCACCACTTCTGGCACACATTCGACATCGCGGTCACCCGGTTCGGCGATGCTTTCGTCGATCAACCCCCGTCCACGGATCCGGTCACCCGGGAGGCCTACTCCCGGGAAGTGACCAGCTTCGGCTTCTGGTTCGGCGAGGACTCCTTTCCCGAGGCCGCGTTCTACTCCTACACGACCCCGGAGCCCGCCGGGCTGGCGGAGGAACCCCTGCAGCCCTCGACGGCCGGCTGGATCGAACGGGGCAGCAGCCACCTCGCAGTGCTGCGCTACGACGACGCTCGCGCGGCGCCGGATCCTCGGGCCGCGGTGCTCGAGTTCTACGACAGCGCCTACCGGGCCGGCGCGACGCGGGCCGGGTGGGACATCGACAAATGGACGTCCCCTGGCGGGGTCACGGATCCCGTCATCACGGCTGAACAGCGCGGCGCACGACAAGCGTGATGCGCCACTGCCTCGGTAGGGCATAAACGGTCGGCTCCTCGCGGAAGCGCCCGGCTACGGTGCCGTCGTGATCTACGAGCACCCATCGGCAT
>JBKPNA010000289.1:0-7596 GCA_046765695.1 Actinomycetota bacterium
CTACTGGGACGGCTGGCAGTGGTCCCGCAACACCCGGCCGCGTGAGGCAACCCCGTACGCTCCGCCGACAGCCGTAGGCCCCCCGCCCGGCTACCCCGCCCGGGCAGGTTATCCGGTTCGGCCCGGGTATCCCAGTTACCCGGCCGCGACGACGGCGGATGGCGTGCCGCTGTCCGGCTGGTGGTGGCGGGTGCTGGCCGTGGTCCTCGACAACATGATCACCTCCGTTGTGATCGGCCTGATCGCCTTCCCGGTCTGGCAGCCGGTGTACGCCGCGTTCCGGAACTACCTCGAGGCCATCCTCACCGCGCAGCAGTCGGGCGTGCCACCCCCGATGCTCGACGCGACCAACCTGTTCCCGCTGCGTGCTCAGGTGATCTTCACCGCGGTCGCCCTGGCCGTCGGGATGCTCTACCACATGGCATTCCTGCGCTGGAAGGGCGCGACACCGGGCAAGCTGATCTGCGGACTGCGAGTGGTGCGGGTCGACCGCGGCCGCGCCCCGGGGCCGCTGGACTGGACCACCGTCGCCATCCGAGCATCGATCTGGGTGCTGCCCGGGATCAGCTCGCTGCTGGGCATGTTCACCGTGGTCGACGTGCTGTTCCCGCTCTGGCACCCCAAGCGGCAGGCCCTGCACGACATGGCCGCGAAGACCCAGGTCGTCCGGCCGCGACAAACTTCCGGCGAGCAGCAGAACCTCTACGCAAACGGTTGACGGCGCAACGGCTGCGGTCGCTATATTGATCCGAGGTCGGAGTGTTCGGGGCGCTCCTTCCCGGTCAGCCCAGCGGGGCTCGGGGGCCACTTCATCATTGGGGTCTTGTGCTGCTCAGGCAACGTCGGCAGGACGCGGCCTCCGCCGTTCTCGCGATCGCCCTGCTTGCGGCGGTGAACCTGGCGGCCAGCTCGCCGACCGCCCGCGCTGACACCTCGGATGGGACGCTGACCGTCATCGTCAACCGCGACGAGAACGACGACCATGTCTATGACAGCGCCGTCGACGGGCCGCAACCCGGCATCCAGATCTCGGTGACCGATGGCTCTGGGGCAACAGTCCGCGGTATCACCGATGACGATGGCCAGTTCGTGCTTCCCGCCAGCGATCAGCTCACCGGGGGCCGATACACGGTGGCCGCCGAGATCCCGCCGAACCTGTCGGAGTTGGCGCCGGTACCGGCCAGCGAGACCTACGCCGCGTTCACCACCACGGTCGACGTGTCGACCGGCAGCGAGACCGTACGCATGGGTGTCGCACCGGCGACCACGTCGACCGCCGTCGCCACCGCCCCCACCGTCGGGCCGGCACCAAGCGGCGCATCACGTCCCGCACGGTTCGCCGTCGGGGACTATGTCTGGCGGGACCTCGACCGGTCCGGTGTCCAGGACCCGTCCGAGCCACCTGCCGACGGAGTGAGCGTCCAGTTGGTCCGACTCGACGGCGCGGTCGTGGCTTCCACGGTCAGCACTATCGACGGACATTACGTCTTCGATGATCAGCCCGCCGGTACGTACCGGGTGCGTTTCGCCGGCGTCCCGAGCGGCTTCCGACTGACGAAGACCAACAGCGGCGGCAATCGTGCGGCCGACTCCGATCCGGGCTACTCCGGCGAGTCACCACCGTTCACCCTAGGGATCGGCGAGCCCAACGTACGGCAGGCCACGGCGGCCGACGGAGTGACGGCCGGCTACATCAACCCGACCATCGACGCCGGCATCACGGCGCTGCGCTACGCGATCGGCGACTGTGTCTGGCTCGACCTCGATGGGGACGGAACCGAGGACCCGGACGAGCCCGGACAGCCGGCCACGGTGTCGTTGCTGTCCGACGACGACAGGGTGGTCGCGTTCACCCGGACCGATGCCGAGGGCGACTACCTCTTCTCCAATCTTGCTGCGGGGCACTACCGGGTGCGCTTCAGCGATCTTGGCGACCATCGGGCGTTCACGGCCCGGCAGGTCGGGTCAGACCCGAGTGTCGACTCCGATCCGGATCCGCGCACCGGCAACACGAAGGTCATCACGTTGGGCCCCGGCGAGACGGACCTCGTCCCCGCAGAGGACCTTGGCGTGGCCGATGCGGACCTGGTCAACATGACGGTGAATGCCGGCGTGGTCGGGGTCTACTCGCTGGGCGACACCGTCTGGCGCGACCTGAACGGAAACGGCGTGTCCGACCCGGGCGATCTGGGCGTGCCGGACGTCCGGGTGCAGTTGTTGAACAAGGCTCACCAGGTGCTGTCCACCGTGACCACCTCCTCGACCGGGCACTTCAGCTTCGATGGGCTGGCCGCGGGGTCGTACCAAGTCCGGTTCACGGCGGCGGCCGGGCTGGTGTTCACCAGCCAGCACACCGGCACGAATGCCGCGGTCGACTCCGACGCGGACGCCACCGGGGTGACACAGACGGTCGTGCTGGGAGAGGACAACCCCTCTGACACGACGGTCGATGCCGGACTGACCACACCGGACAACGCCAGGCCTGCGCCTGGCGCTCCGGCGCCCACATCGGTCCCGGTGGACACTGCGCTCTCCCATACGGGCGGCGTCGCGCTGCCGATCCCCATTGCCGGCCTGGCCCTGGTGACCAGCGGAATCAGCTGCCTGCTGGCGGGCCGGAAGGACCGGTCGGGACTGCGCCGCCGCTAGTGCCGTCATGGTGAGCAGATTCCAGCCGCAGCAGGTCGAGCGTCAGCTCACCCGGGTCAGGGCAGCCTGCCTGGCGCTGCCGGAGACCTCCGAGCGGCTGAGCCACGGCGGGCCTGCCTTCTTCATCAGGGACAAGGCTTGTTTCGTGATGTTCCTCGATGATCACCACGATGACGGAAGGCTCGCTATCTGGTGTGCAGCGCCGGACGGGGTTCAGGCCGAGATGACCCGCACCGAGCCGGAGCATTTCTTCCGGCCGCCCTACGTCGGTCACCGTGGCTGGCTCGGTGTCGAGTTGGCCGACGTGAGCACGCCCGAGCTGGTGGCGATCTGCCGCGAGGCGTTCTGTGTGGTGGCTCCGCCCACCGTGCGCAGGCTGCTGACAGGTACCGACTAGCGGGTTTGCATGGCGACCCCGGCCGCCCGCCAGGCGTCCAGCGTGGTATCGAGCCGCTCCGGTGCGACGGCTGCGGTGAGGTCCAGCAGCACCGTGGTCTCGAACCCGGCATGGACCGCGTCAAGCGCGGTGGCGCGTACGCAGTAGTCCGTGGCGATGCCGCAGACGTCCACCTGCTCGACCCCATGCGTGGTGAGCCAGTCCGCGAGAGAGGTACCGTCGCCGGTGGTGCCCTCGAAGCCGGAGTACGCCGCCGCGTACTCGCCCTTGTCGAAGATGGCGTCGAAGTCGCGGAAGCTCAGCCGGTCGTGGAACTCGAACCCGGGTGTGCCGGCCTGACAGTGGCGCGGCCACGAGTCGACGAAGTCGGGGTCGGCGGAGAAGTGGGTTCCAGGGTCGATGTGGCGATCCCGGGTGGCAACGACATGGTCGTAACCGTGGTCGCCGCGCAGCAAGGCGTCGATCCGTCCGGCGACCTCGGCGCCACCGGCGACGGCCAGCGAGCCACCCTCGCAGAAATCCCGCTGTACGTCACACACGATCAACGCGGTGCTGCCGCTCACTGATCGCTCCCTTGCACATAGCTGGTCTCGATCACCGGCTCGCCGCGGGACATCTTCAGCGCCTCCAGGGGGAGCTCCGCCAGCGCCTTCGAATGGCGGGTCCGGGCGTCGTCGACGGGCTCCTCGCCAACAATCTCGCCCTCGGCCACCAGTCGCACCAGCAGGTCCCGGTCGCCTGCGTCGCGCTTCGACGGGGTACCGATGCCGATCAGTTCGGCCTCCGCCACCCCGTCCGGGGACAGCCGCCGGGTGGCGTACTTCCGGCCGCCGATGGAGATCTTGTCGGTGCTCTTCTTCGCCACCCCGATCAGTGGCGCGGCCGGGTCGTCGGAGGTGGCCCGGGCCACGAGCTTGTACACGAAGCCACAGGTGGGATGGCCGCTGCCGGTCACCAGGGCGGTGCCGACGCCGTACGCATCCACCGGGGCCGCCGCCAGCGCGGCGATGGTGTACTCGTCCAGGTCGCTGGTCACAATGATCTTGGTCCGCTGGGCACCGAGGGAGTCGAGCAGCTCGCGTACCTGGACGGCCAGAGCTCCCAGGTCTCCGGAGTCGAGCCGAACCGCGCCAAGCCTGCCCCCGGTGAGCTCGACGCCGGTCCTGATGGCCTCGAAGACGTCGTAGGTGTCGACCAGCAAGGTCGTGTCCTCGCCGAGTGCCGCGATCTGTGCGGCGAACGCCTCTCGCTCCGTGCCGTGCAGCAGGGTGAAGGCGTGCGCCGACGTACCACGGGTGGGGACTCCGTAGCGGCGTCCGGCCTCCAGGTTGGAGGTGGCCTCGAAACCGGCGACGTACGCGGCTCGCGCGGCTGCGACGGCGGCCAGCTCCTGGGTCCGGCGGGAACCCATCTCGACGCAGGGGCGGGTGCCCGCAACGGCGGTCATCCGCGATGCGGCCGAGGCGACGGCGGAGTCGTGGTTGTAGATGCTCAGCAGCACCGTCTCCAGCACCACCGCCTCGGCGAAGCTGCCTTCGACGATCACTATCGGCGAGCCGGGGAAGTAGATCTCGCCCTCGGCGTAGCCCCAGATGTCACCACGGAAGGTGTAGTCGGCCAGCCAGTTCGCGGTGTCCTGGTCGACGACCCCGCGGTCCAGCAGGAACCGCAGCGACTCGTCGTCGAAACGGAAGTGCCGCAGCGCGCGGAGCGCCCGGCCGACTCCCGCCACCACCCCGTAACGGCGGCCCTCCGGCAGGCGGCGGGCGAACAGCTCGAAGACGCAGCGCCGCGATGCGGTTCCGGCCTGCAACGCCGCCCGCAGCATGGTCAGCTCGTAGTGGTCGGTCAGTAGAGCAGTGGTCGGCACCTCACTCGGACCCCAGGGCGTCGCCACAGTCGGACCGGATTGTGTGGCGGTCATCTCGCCAGCCTATGGCGGGAAGATTTGGTCGGCGGAGGGTCATCCTCTTCGCTCCGATTACTTGCAACAATTGCCGTTATGCCCGAGTCGGAAGGGGAGTCGATCGTGCCTGCCGGCGGCACGGCGGTCGCCGAACGCCCGGTCGAAGAGATCATCGCCCAGACGCCGTGGGTCACCATCGTGTGGGACGACCCCGTCAACTTGATGTCCTATGTCACCCACGTCTTCGCCACCTACTTCCACTACCCGAAGCCCAAGGCCGAGAAGCTGATGCTCGAGGTGCACAACCTCGGCAAGGCGATCGTGTCCAGTGGCACCCGGGAGGCCATGGAGCGCGACGTCACCGCGATGCACGAGTACGGTCTGTGGGCCACGCTGGACAAGGCCGATGAACCATGAGGAACCCGGACCGAGGATGAGGAAGTTCGCCCGGAAACGGGGGATGATCACCACCCAGCTGAACGCCTACGAGGTGGAGCTGCTGACCTCGCTGGTCAAGCAGCTGGTGGAGCTGGTCTCCGAGAGTGAGCCGGCCGGTTTTGCCGCCGGTCCGGCGCCGGCGGATCCCTTCGAGGCGCTGGCGGCCGAGTTCGAGGTCGACTCCGACGAGCCGGAAGTGCCGGAGGACCCGGTGCTCAAACGGCTGTTCCCCGACGCCTATCCAGGCGACGCGACGGGCTCCGCAGAGTTCCGGCGGTTCACCGAGCGCGACCTCAAGGCCAAGAAGGTCGCCGATGCCCAGGTGGTGCTCGACCGGCTCGCCGCCACTGAGCTGGGCCAGCACGACCTCCGGATTCCGCGGGATGAGGTGGAGGCCTGGCTGCGGACGCTGACCAGTGTCCGGCTCGCCGTGGCAACCCGTCTTGGCATCTCCGACGCGGAGACCGCCGACGAGCTGAGTGCGCTGCCAGAGGACGACCCCCGCTCCTTCCTCGCCAGCGTCTACGACTGGCTCGGGTTCGCCCAGGAGACCATGATCAACGCACTGTGAGAGTGTCCGAGTAGGGAGAGGGGCGGATGGCGAGGTACACCGTCAATGCCGACGCTGTCGCGAGATGCCGCGCGCTGATCGATGCCCGGCAGTATGTGCTGAACAGCGACTGGGGCAGGGTGCAGCCGAACGCCGAAGCGGAGAACGCGTACCTGAAGAAGCACTCCTGGTCCGAGTACGCCGCCTGGCATCTTGGGCTCACCCAGGGTGCGTCCGATGAGACCAAGGCCCGGTACGCCTTCGTCTACGGCGACCTGCGGCGGGTGCATCGCACGGGACTGATCGCGTGCGTATACCGCGCGTCGGAGTGGCGACACAAGGAGGTCGAGCTCGCGGCCCACGACCTGCTGCAGTATCTGGACTCGGTCAGCTGGCTGCGGGGATCGAGAGCCTGAAGCCCCAGAGGTGTACGCCGGGCGCGGGGCTCCCGTCGAGGTCGTAGGCCCGCTCGAAGCGCATCGTCTGGTACAGCCGGTGGGCTCCGGTCATCAACGGATGGGACCAGATCACCACCTCCGACATGCCGTCCTGCCGGGCCCGGCTCAGGCAGGCCTCCACCAGCGCCCGCCCGACACCGCGCCGGCGGCCGGCCGGGGCAACCGAGAGCATCCGGAACTCCGCCTGGTCATCCCGCTGGGCCAGCTGCCGCCACGGTGACCCTCGAGGGCACCAGGTCACCGTGCCGAGGATCTGCCCGTCGCCATCGGCCGCCACCCAGAGCTCCGCCTCCCGGGCTCGGCGAGCGGCATCGAGCAACTGAGTCTCATAGCTGCTCTCCACCGGGAGGTCTGTTGCGTCGAGCAACCCGTCCGCGCGGTAGGCATCCGCCGTCAGCCGGCCCACCTCCGGGTACTCCTCGGGTCTGGCCGGGCGGATCGCGAAGCTCATGCCGTGAACGCCACCGTGAAGCCGGTGCCGGAGTTGGCGAACTCGAACCGACCGTCGGCACCGGTCACCTCTGCCCCGTCCACCTGGATGGTCGACGGATCGGCGCCATGCAGCACCAGCACCAACCGCTCCCGGGCGAACTCGGGGTACCCGTCGCCGTCCACCCCGGCCCGGAGCACGACCGTACGACCGCTCCGCGCCACCTCGAACTCGGTCCGGAACCGGCCCCCGGACAGCGCGGCGAACGTCAGCCCGTCGTCCTCCTGCAGCATTGAGAAGTAGCTGCCGTCGCTGACCGGTACGAACAGGTGCAGCTCCAGGACCGACGGGTGGTACCCGCTGGTAGATGCCGGTGCCTCCGGCCACATCGGGATCACCGCGCCGCCTCGGGCGAAGATCGGGATGGTTTCCATCGGGGTGGCGGCGGTGCGGAAGCGCGGCCCGCCGACCAGCTCGTCGGTGTGCCAGTCGTACCAGTCGCCGGCGGGCAGGTACACCTGCCGAGCGGTCACACCCGGTGCCACCACCGGCGCGACCAGCAGGTCCGCCCCGAGGAGGAACTCGTCGTCCAGGTCCCGCACCGCCGGTTCGTACTGGTAGTCGAAGACCAGCGGCCGCTGCACGGGGGCTCCGGTCTCGGAGGCCCGCAGGAAGCAGGCGTACAGGTAGGGCAGCAGCCGGTAGCGCAACTTGACCGCATCCCGCACATGGCGGCCGATCACGTCGCCGAAGGACCAGGCGTACTGG
>JBKPNA010000290.1:0-5061 GCA_046765695.1 Actinomycetota bacterium
GCAGGTAGACGTCCCGATCGGGCATATGTGCATGGCCCCGGCCCAGTACGTGCCCCGGATCGGCGCGTTTGCCACTACTCCACTGAGCGCCGACGCGGCGGTCATCCTGTCCGCCCGGGTGGCCGAGGACTTCCGCGGCAAGGGGATCGGGCGGCAGCTGGTCCAGTCGGCCGCCGGGCTGGCGGCGCGGCGGGACATCCGGGCCCTGGAGGCGGTGGGCACCTATTCCGACGGCCAGTCCTGCATGCTGCCGGTCGGATGGCTTGAGGCGGTCGGTTTCGCGGTGGTCCGGCCCCACCCGATTACGCCGCGGCTGCGGATGGACCTGCAGAGCACCGTGCGCTGGCCCGGTTTCGGCGCCGCCTGGCACCGTCTCGCCGGCCTGGTCAAGTCGCCCGCCACCACTCCGGAGCCGGCCTCGTACGCGCACCGCGACGCCATCACCTGACCCACAGCCCGGATTCGCTACCCGAGGCGAGGTGTCACCCGGCGACACGCCGTCTGGGGCTGAAACGTGCGTAGCGTTTTCGTGGGGATCCGCAATTGCGGAGACGAGTACGCCGCGTCAGAGCCCACCGCGCGGCGGCTCGCCGGTGTCCGGCACCAGGATCGGGGTGTCGGCGTTCAGCGTCTCCCCCCGGAAGAAGGCCCGGAACCGTACGGCGCAGGCGATCATCAGCGGCACTCCCAAGGCCAGCATCCCGATCCCGATGACGAAGATGCCGCCGAGCGAGCCGAAGGTGGTGTAGCTGTTCTCCGGGTCGAGGTAGGAGATGGAGGCCAGCACGAAGGTGCCCACCATGCCGATCCCACCGAGCAGCGGGATCAGCCCGCGCAGGAAGAAGTCGCGGGCGCTGGTGAACAGCGTGCTGCGGAAGTAGACCACGCAGGCAAACGCCGTGATCCCGTAGTAGAAGGCCACCGCGAGACCGAGTGAGGCGATCGAGTCAGCCAGGGCGTTGCTGCTGATCAGCGACAGGACGAGGTAGAACCCGATCGCCGTGGCGCCCACCACCCAGGTGGAGAAGCCAGGAGTCCGATACCGCGGGTGGACGTCTCCGAATCGCGCCGGGATCGACCGGTAGACCGCCATTGCCAGCGCGCCGCGGGCAGTCGGCAGAATCGTCGTCTGGGTCGACGAGGCGGCCGAGACCGCGACGGTGAGCAGCAGCATATAGGTCAGCACCGTGCCGAACACCGGCTGGCCGACGATGGTCAGCACATCGTCGGCGTTGTCCTCGTTGCCGAGGCCGATGCCCTCGGCGGCGAAGCCGGCGAACGCGCAGATCGCGTACGCCACCAGGAGATAGGTAACCAGCAGGATCACCGTGCTGATCAGGGCCGCGCGGCCTGGCGTCGTGTCGGCGACCTTGGTCTCCTCGGTGACCGCCAGGCACGAATCCCAACCCCAGTAGATGAAGATGCAAAGGATGACCGCTTCTGCCACGTCGCCGGCTGGCAGCCCGAACGGTGACAGCCAGCTGAGTGAGGGGATCACCGCCTGGTCACCGGCCGTCCCGCTGTACACCTTGACCAGGGCCAGCACGCTCAACACGATCAGCACCAGGAACTGGAAGCTGACGAGGATAGCCTGCACCCGTTCACTCAGCACGATCCCGCGGTAGGACACCCAGGTCATCACCACGATGAAGATCACGCCGAGGCTGACCCGGACGATCGCGTTCTCGGCCAGCGCGTCGGCGCCGAAGAATCGCAGCAGATAGGTGCCGGCGATCTCGGCCACGTTCGCCAGCACGATGATCGCCGAGACCGCGACTCCCCAGCCGCCCATCCAGCCCACCCAATGGCCGAGGGCCTTGGTGCCCCAGGTGAAGGTGGTGCCGCAGTCCGGCGCAGCGCGGTTCAGCTCGCGGTAGGCCACCGCGACCAGCAGCATCGGGAAGAACGCCAGCACGAACATCGCCGGCGCGCGTTCACCGACCGTCAGTACGACATAGCCGAGGGTGGCGGCCAGGCTGTACGCGGGTGCGGTCGAACCCAGGCCGATGACGACGTTGCCCCATAGCCCTAGGGCACCCGTTTCCAGACCCTTGCCGAGTTGTTGCTCACTGGCGACCACCTCAGCCACTGCCCACCATGCATTTCCGCCCGCCGGGCGTGGCGAGCACATTTTTCACCTGACGCCGCAGTCTTGCACGAATAGGCTCAGCCACGGCTGAATCTGCTGTAAAACGCGGTTCGAAAGAAAGGATGTTGTTACATGCGCATAGTCCTCGTTGGCGCTGGCGGAGTCGGGGACGCGTTCGCCCGGATCGCGGCCCGGCGTCCGTTCTTCGAGCGGCTGGTGGTTGCGGACTACGACCGGGGTCGGGCGGAGCGTACGGTCGCGGCGGTTGGCGACGCCCGCTTGGTGGCCGCCCAGGTCGATGCGTCGGACTCGGCGTCGGTGGCCGAGCTGGTCCGCGCGCACGGCGGCAGTCACGTGATGAACGCCGTCGACCCCCGGTTTGTGATGCCGATCTTCGACGGCGCGTACGCCGCCGGCGCCGACTACCTGGACATGGCGATATCACTGTCACACCCGAACCCCGAGCGCCCGTACGGCGACGTCGGGGTCAAGCTAGGCGACGAGCAGTTCGCCAAGGCGGAGGAGTGGGAACAGGCCGGGCGGTTGGCACTGGTGGGGATCGGGGTGGAGCCGGGCCTCTCGGACGTCTTCGCCCGCTACGCCGCCGACGAGCTGTTCAGCGAGATCGACGAGCTGGGCACCCGCGACGGGTCAAACCTGACGGTGGAGGGCTACGACTTCGCACCCTCGTTCTCCATCTGGACCACCATCGAGGAGTGCCTCAACCCGCCGGTGATCTGGGAGGCGGGACGCGGCTGGTACGTCACCGAGCCCTTCAGCGAGCCGGAGACCTTCGACTTCCCCGGCGGGATCGGGCCGGTCGAGTGCGTGAACGTGGAGCACGAGGAGGTGCTCTTGATGCCGCGCTGGGTGAAGGCCAAGCGGGTGACCTTCAAGTACGGGCTCGGTGGTGAGTTCATCGACGTGCTCAAGACCCTGCACAAACTGGGACTGGACCGAACCCAGCCGGTGACGGTGAAGGGTGCGCCAGCCGGGAACTCCTCGGGCGGCGGGTCAGCGGTGCTGGTCAGCCCACGCGACGTCGTCGCGGCGTGCCTCCCCGACCCGGCATTCCTCGGCGACAAGATGCACGGCGCCACCTGCGCAGGCCTGTGGGTGACCGGCACCGGTAAGGACGGCCAGCCGCGTGAGGTGTACCTGTATCACGTCGTCGACAACGCCGACACCATGCGCGAGTACGGCGCGCAGTGCGTCGTCTGGCAGACCGCCATCAACCCGGTGGTCGCGTTGGAGCTCCTGGCCACCGGGGTCTGGTCCGGCACCGGCGTGCTCGGCCCGGAGGCGTTTCCGGCCAGGCCCTTCCTGGATCTGCTCGCCGGAGATTACGGGTCCCCCTGGGGGATGCAGGAGCGCTAGGGCACCCGATAGCTGGGTCCGGTTACCCCGCCGACCCGCACCCTGAGCTTCGTTCCAGAGCGCGGGGCGGTCGCCCACACCTCGAACGTCCCACCCGGATCCGACCAGGTGCTGGCATACGGGACCCACCTGTGGAACCAGGTCCTGCGCTGGACCTCGGCCGATGCTCGGCACTGCCCGTCGGGGAACCCGCACTCCAGCGTGACAGCCGCCGGGTCGAACGTGCCGCGGAAGACGAGGTTACGTCCTGAGTGGGTGACGGTGTAGGTGATCCCACCGACCGGGGGCGGTGCCGTTGCCGGCGGCGGGCTTGTCGGTGGTGCGGTGGTGGGCGGGACCGTGGTCGGTGGTGCGGTGGTGGGCGGTGCGGTGGTCGGCGGGACCGTGGTGGGTGGTGCTGTGGTGGGCGGTGGACCGTCCCCGGCCGAGTTTCCGCAGCCGGCCACGGATCGGTCCGGCAGCGTGCGGACGCACAGCACCCCTGCCGCGGTGGCGTGGAACCTGGTTCCGGCAGTCACCGAGACGTTGCCGCCGGCATCGACGGCAACGTCCACGCTCCGGCTGGGGGCGAGGTCGGACAGGATGTGCTGGGTGGTCGCCGCAGGGTTGACGGCGTACCGGATAGTGCCGCTGATCGTGCTGCCTTGGTCTCCCCGGGCGAACAGCACGACCGTGTCGCTGCCGGTGCCGGTCAGCCGGGTGCCTTGCATCGCCTCCGCTGCCCCATCGACCGCAGCGACCAGCCGGAGCGCCGACGCCGCGGTCTGGCCGGTGTCGAACACGGTCAGCCAGCGCTGTGCCGCTGACTGGTCAGCACCTCGCCGGACCTCGAGCCGGTTGACCTTGTGTGCCCCGTAGAGGTCGGTCAGCGAGGTTGCCGCGCCCTGCGGCCAGACGGTGGTGACGGCACCGGCGTAGCCACCGGGCCCGTTCACGCTGAACTTGTGCGACCCGGCCTCTGGCGCCGCCTGCTCGGTGACCGAGCGGTTAAGGTGCCACGCCAGCCACTGGTCGGCGCTGGCGTTGCCTGCTGCGGTGCGGTCGTAGACGACGAACTCTCCCGGACGCACGTAGACCACCTCGCGGTTCCACGCGGCGACCCGGGCCGGGTCGGCGTACATGCCCCGGAGGTCGGCGCCCTCCATCTTCACGTAGTCCGCCGCGTCCTCGGTGCGGACCAGCCGCGTCGTCGTGTTCTGAGGTTCGACAGCCCGCTGTCCCCAACGCTGGGTCGAGCTTCCGGCGACGTAGAACACGTTGTCGTTGAGCCGCCTGCCGTCCGGCGGATTGCCGTAGTTGTCGTTGTAGATCGCGTCGCCGCAGGGCTGGCCTGTCGCCTTGACACAGGCACTGTCACCGTCGTCGGTACCGGGTGTTTCGGATGAGAGCCCCGGTGGCGTTGACCAGCAGCGGGATGTCGCCGCGGTTGATGGCCAGCCCACCCTGGTCGTAGTACTGCTCCCCGGATCCCGGGTAGTCGGTGTACGGGGCCGCGGCGAAGGACGACCATGTCGCCGCCGAGTCCCACCCGCTGCGGGCGTAGACGGTGCCCATGCCGGTTGCGACGTAGGAGGATGAGCCGCGGTAGTCGCGAC
>JBKPNA010000291.1:0-3506 GCA_046765695.1 Actinomycetota bacterium
TCAAGATCCGGCCCGACTGGCGCACGGTCGTGCCGCTGGTCGTTGCGTCGGCAGTCGGCTCGGCCCTCGGTGCACAGCTGGCCCATGTGCTGTCCCGGGAGTACTTCACCCCGATCGTGCTGGTCGCCATGATCGGCGTTGGAATCTACACCTGGCGGCGGCCCGAGCTCGGGTTGATCTCCAAGCGCAAGTATGACGGCCGGGCTCACTACGGCCGGACGGCGGCGATCGGACTCGGCGTCGGCGCGTACGACGGATTCCTCGGCCCGGGCACCGGCTCCTTCTTCGTGATCCTGCTGGTCGGTGTGCTCGGCTACGGCTTCCTGGAGGCCAGCGCCAAGGCCAAGATCGCCAATCTGGTGACCAACCTGGCGGCGATCGCCGTCTTTGCGGCGAGCGGCTCGATCCTGTGGGGCCTCGGGCTGGTGATGGGCGCGGCCAACCTGGTCGGTGGGCTGCTGGGGGCGCGTGCGGCGATCAGCCGGGGCAACGCCTTCATCCGCAGGGTGTTCCTGCTGGTGTTGCTGGGACTGATCATCCGGCTCGCATACGACACCGTCGTGCAACTCTTCCGCTAGCGGAATCCGCCTGGCCAGATCGGCAGCGGGGCGTTCCAGCCGGCGGCCAGGTCGACGATCGCAGCGAGTGTGGTGAAGGCTGACTCGCGATTGGGGTCATCGGCGGCCGCGAGCCAGATGGCGGCGAACGGCTGCAGGGCGATCAACATGGTGCGGATCAGCTTCGTGGCGGTGCCGGGGTCCCGCGGCTCGACCGGAGTCCGGTACGCCGGTTCGGCCACCGGTACCTTCGCCGACCGGCGGAGCAGCCACGAGATCAGCCGCTCCCGCCGGATCCGGAACTGCTCGAGCTCCGCCACGGCCTGGTCGTGCCGGTCGCTGACCACCTTCAGCCGGCCGATGGCCAGCTGGTAGCCGTAGATCACGGCATGCAGCTGTTCGACGAGGGACTGCACCGCCTCGACATCGCTCCGCAACGGGATCTCTGCCGGCGTCGCCGAGCTGGCCAACGGCACCCGATGGTCCGTGGTGACCACTCGCGCGTAGCAGCTCGCGGCGACGGCGGTTGCGCCGAACCGCGCGGCATCGCGACCGCTCACCGCGAGTGCCGATGCCCGGTGCCTGGTCGCGGCCGCCTTCTGGCTGTTGGCCAGCCCGGTCAGGGACTGGCCGAGGTTGAGCTGGGCGATCTTCGGTGGTCGTGGGATCGGTGCCCCCGCGTCGAACGCGGCGGCATGCGCGCGGTGGGCTCCGACCAGGAACTCCAGCAGCCTGCGCTGATCCGCCGAAAGGTCTTGGTGGCGGGGGCCGGTCAGGATCGCCCGCGCCAGTGCGGCCAGGGCTAGCTCGGTGGTCGCGGCCGCGCGCGCCCGGGCGGGCGGCGTGGAACTGGCGGTGGGGGTCGGCCGCGCCGAGGTGGTGACGGCCGATGGAGTGGTCGGCGCTGAGCCCTGGATCGTGGGATTGCTCAGCGTGCATCCGGCGAGGAAAGGCAGACCGACCCCGAGCCCGAGCAGCTGTCGCCGGCTGAGAAGAAACGGTTCGGGCACTCGCCGACGTTATCCCAGGTCGAGCGGTATGCTGCCTCCACACAACTGCGGGGCCCAACCGGATCGAAGGACAGCACGATGGACAAGAGCCAGTTACCTGGCGTGCTGACCCCGATCCTGGCCCAGTTCGATCTTGAGCTGGAAGCGGTCGAGGTCATTCCGGCCGGGAAGCGGCAGCTGCTTCGCGTCGTCGTGGACGGTGACGGAGCGACCGGCACCGGACCGTTGCTCGATCAGCTCGCCGAAGCAAGCAAGGCGCACTCGGCAGCTCTGGACAGCTCCGACGCCGTGGGTAGTGCCGCGTACACGCTCGAGGTGAGTTCCCGCGGTGTCGGCCGGCCGCTGGAGCGTCCGGCGCACTGGCGGCGCAACCGGGGCCGGCTGGTGTCGGTGACCACGACCGAGGGGAACACGCTGCTCGGCCGAATCGTGTCTGCCGATGAGAGGACGGTGCAGCTGGAGGTTGACGGTTCGGTGCGCGAGCTTGCCTTCGGGGAGGTCAGCAGGGCACTCGTTCAGGTCGAACTGAACCGGCCGTCGCCGAACAGCAACACGTCTCAGGGTGAGGAGGACTAGATGGACATCGACATCTCCGTGCTGCGACTGATGGAGCGGGAGAAGGATGTGCCGTTCGATGTCCTGGTCAAGGCAATCGAGGAGGCACTGCTCAGCGCGTACGAGCGGACCGACGGGGCGGCAACGGGCGCGCGGGTCGAACTCAACCGCAAGACCGGGCACGTCAGCGTGCTGGTGCCGGAGCGAGACGACGAGGGCCGGCAGATCGGGGAGCACGACAGGACGCCGGAGGGCTTCGGCCGGGTCGCTGCGTCGACCGCCCGCCAGGTGATCATGCAGCGGCTGCGGGACGCCGAGGACGAGCAGAAGTACGGCCATTTCTCCGGAGTGGAGGGCGACATCGTCTCGGGAGTGGTGCAGCAGGGCAGCGACAGCCGTACGGTGCTGGTCGACCTGGGGAAGATCGAGGCGATCATGCCGCTGGCCGAGCAGGTCCCGGGGGAGCGGTACACCCACGGCACCCGGATCAAGGTGTTCGTGGTGTCGGTGCGCAAGGAGCTTCGCGGGCCTCAGGTCGTAGTCTCCCGCACCCACCCCGGCCTGGTGGAACGGCTATTCAAGCTAGAGGTGCCCGAGATCGCCTCCGGGATCGTGGAGATCAAGGCCGTGGCCCGGGAGGCCGGGCATCGGAGCAAGATCGCGGTCGTCAGCCACCACGCCGATGTCAGCGCGAAGGGCGCCTGCATCGGGCCGATGGGTCAGCGGGTACGCGCGGTGATGCACGAGCTGAACGAGGAGAAGATCGACATCATCGACTGGTCGCCCGACCCGGCGACCTTCGTCGGCAACGCCCTGTCCCCGGCCAAGGTCAACTCGGTCACCGTGGTCGACGCCAACCTGCGCGCCGCCAGGGTGGTCGTGCCGGACTATCAGCTCTCCCTCGCGATCGGCCGGGAGGGACAGAACGCCCGTCTCGCCGCGCGGCTGACCGGCTGGCGGATCGACATCAGGTCCGACACGGCTCCCAACCCGGCCGCCCCCGCCCAGAGCTGATCGATTTCGGCCGCGGGGCACTCGTTTGCCGCCTGGAGATGGCTGGGGCGGGTTCCGGGCGCTTGCGGGGCACTCGTTTGCCGTCTCAAGACGGCTAAAGAGTGTCTCGGTTGCTGGTGGAGCACCTGTTTGCCATCGCAAGACGGCAAATGCGAAAGAGGTGGCCCGGCTAGCCTGAGGCGGGTGTCCCGACCGCTACGGATGTGCGCGGGATGCCGCGAACGAGCAGACAAGTCCGAGTTGCTGCGGATCGTCGCCCGCGACGGCGTCGGCATGCTCGATCCGACGCAGACCGAGCCGGGTCGCGGGGTTTACCTGCACCCGAGCCTGGATTGCCTGGATCGAGCCATGAAACGACGTAGCATTGGTC
>JBKPNA010000292.1:0-5161 GCA_046765695.1 Actinomycetota bacterium
ACGTGACCTCGATCGGCGACTTCACCGGCGACGGCCACGCCGACGTCATCGGTCGTACCTCGACCGGCCGGCTCGTCGTCTTCGCCGGCAACGGCAGGGACCGGATCACCCGCCAGGCGACGCTGCCGGGCTCCTTCGCCGGCTCCCGCTTCGCCGCCTGACCAACGACTTGTCAGAATCTCAGCGCGCGATGACTCGCCGAGTTTCTGACAACTCGGCGGCGGAGGGATTCGGACGATGATCGAGGGATTCGAGATCGGCCACCACACGGCCGACGGCGACGGCTGGCTGACCGGCACGACGGTGGTGCTGGCCCGGGACGGCGCGGTCGGCGGGGTGGACGTCCGGGGCGGCGGCCCGGGCACTCGGGAGACCGACCTGCTCGATCCGCGGGCCATGATCTCGCGGGTGCACGCGGTGGTGCTGACCGGCGGGAGCGCGTACGGGCTGGCCGCCGCGGACGGGGTGATGGCCGGTCTCGAGCGGGCTGGAATCGGGTTTCCGGTCGGCCCTGAACCGGCCCAGGTGGTGCCCATCGTGCCTGCGGCGGTGATCTTTGACCTGGGCCGGGGCGGTACGTTCGGTCACCGGCCAGATGCAGAGTTCGGCGCCCGGGCGCTCGCGGCCGCGGCTCCGGAGCGGCCGGAGTCCGGCTGCGTCGGTGCCGGCACCGGCGCGGTCTGCGGCGGTCTGAAGAGCGGCTTCGGGTACGGGGAACGCGTCCTGGAGACCGGCGCGACGGTAGCCGCCGCGGTCGTGGTCAATGCCGGTGGTTCCGCGGTGGACCCGGTGACCGGCCGCCTCTACGCCGACCGGGCGCATTCCCTGGCTCAGCCGGCCGAGACCGAGTGCGCGGCCCTCGGCGCTGCGTACGCCGAAAGCAAGCCGGCACTCGGTACCACGATCGGGGTGCTGCTCACCGACGCGATGCTGACCAAGGCCCAGGCCGGCAAGATGGCCGCGCTCGGTCACGACGGGATGGCGCGGGCGATCGCGCCGGTGCACTCGATGTTCGACGGCGACACCGTGTTCGGTCTCGCCTCCGGGCGCCGGCCGCCCGTGGAGGATCCGCGGCGCGCCCTGACCGAGTTCAACCTGCTGTTGGCTGCGGCGGCCGAGGTCTTTGCCGACGCATGCCTCGATGCGCTGTACGCAGCCCGAGCGCGCGCCCGCTGGTCCAGCTATGTCGAACTTGCGCCCTCGGTCGGGTCGCGCTGAGATTTCCCCGGCCCGGCTCGGACGCGTTCCTACACTGGTGAGCCGACACCACCGAGGAGAGATAAGGACGGCCATGTTGGCCCTACTGCTGGAGAACATCCACCCCGACGGGGTGCGGCTGCTCACCGAGCGGGGGATCGCCGTCGAGTCGGTCCCCGGTGCGCTCGACGAGGACGAGCTGATCGCGGCCCTGCCGGGCGTCCAGCTGCTCGGCATCCGGTCCAAGACCACCGTGACCCGCGCGGTGCTCGACGCGGCACCCGACCTGCTGGCCGTCGGCGCGTTCTGCATCGGCACGAATCAGATCGACCTCGCCGCGGCCGCCGACCGTGGTGTCGTCGTCTTCAACGCGCCGTTCTCCAACACCCGCAGCGTGGTCGAGCTGGTCATTGCCGAGATCATTGCGCTGGCCCGGCACCTGACCGACAAGAACGCACGGATGCATGCCGGCATCTGGGACAAGTCGGCCAAGGGCGCCCATGAGGTGCGCGGCCGCACGCTGGGCATCGTCGGCTACGGAAACATCGGCAGCCAGCTCTCCGTGGTCGCGGAGTCGCTCGGCATGCGGGTCTACTTCTACGACGTGGCCGACAAGCTGGCGCTCGGCAATGCGCAGCGCTGCACCAGCCTGGAGGAGCTGCTCTCGGTTGCCGAGACGGTCACGCTGCATGTCGACGGCCGCCCGGGCAATGCCGGTCTGTTCGGGGCCGAGCAGTTCGCGCAGATGCGGCCGCGCAGCCTGTTCCTCAATCTGTGCCGCGGCTTCGTGGTCGACCATGAGGCGCTCCGCGAGCACCTGCTCAGCGGGCACATCGCCGGGGCTGCCCTCGACGTCTTCGCCGAGGAGCCCAAGGCTGCTGGTGACCCTTTCGTCTCCAGCCTGCAGGGGCTGCCGAACGTCATTCTCACGCCGCACGTGGGCGGCTCCACCGAGGAGGCCCAGCAGGACATCGGCCGCTTCGTCGCCGGCAAGCTGGCTGACTTCACCGAGCACGGCAGCACCTCGATGTCGGTGAACCTGCCGCAGGTGCAGGCCGAGCCGGCAGCCGGGCGGGCCCGGGTGCTACACGTGCACCGCAACGTGCCGGGGGTGCTGGCGACGGTCAATGGTGTGCTGGCCGACTCTCGGGTGAACATCGAGCGCCAGGTGCTTTCGACTCGCGGCGAACTCGGTTACGTGATCACCGACGTGGCCGGCGAGCTGACCCCTGAGCTGCTGGACAAGCTGCAGAGCCTGCCCGAGACCGTACGCCTCCGCCTGCTGCCCTGACCCCAGCGTCTCCCGAAACCGGTCACAAACGACAAGGTTTTGACCTCCGGAGCTGTCGTGTCTGACCGGTTTCCGGACGGCGGGAGGGCAGATTACGGCAGGGTGGCGACCGCTCGGTCGAGCAGCGCGGGCAGCCAGGGCGGGCAGCGCGGGTCAGCGGCCGCCTCCTCCCGAGTCCACCAGCCGACCTCACTGAGCTCGGCGGGTGCGGCGACGGATGGCACCGCACCGCTGGCAGCCGCCGCGACGAAGGTGACGGTGATCTGGCGCTCACCATCCTCGGTGACGAAGAACTCCGACTCCAGGTAGTCGAGCGGCACCGCGGCCAGATCCAGGCCCGTCTCCTCGGCCACCTCACGCCGGGCCGTCAGCTCCAGCACGTTCAGGGTCGGGGACTCCATGTCGACATGTCCACCGACCAGCCCCAGGCGACCGGGCGCGTAAGCCACATCCGGCGACCGGACGCTCAGCAGCCACCGACCGTCGCGGTGCAGCAGTACGCAAACGGTCACGGTGAACACCGAGTGGGGCACTGCCGAGCCGGCCGCGGCTCAGCGGTTGCGGCGCCGATTGATGATCTTGACAACGATCAGGATGGCCACCAGGAGGAATCCGATGGCCGGCGCGTAGCGCCGCAGCGCCGCCCCCAGCACAGCCAGCGGGCTGCTGCCGGCGGCCGGGACGACAGCGGGCTCCGGTTCGGGGGGTTCGGCTGCGGCCGACGGCCCGACAGGAGCCTCTTCCTCGAGCCCCCCAGGCTTGTCGGCCCCGACCCGCACCGCCTCCATCTCGATGGTCCGTTCGTTGTCCCCCTCGTCGTCCAGCCACGGCGAGGGTTGCAGCGACGCCAGCGAGTCGATCGGCTCGATCGCCTCGACCGGCGTGCCGAGCCCCTCGGCCAGCCAGCCGGACACGTTGTTCGCGAACTGGTCCAGGATCTTGTTGCTGGCGTCGGAGATCACCCCGGGGCCGAACTGAGCCGGCTTCCCGGTGATGTCCAGATCGGTGAACAGCTCGACATCGGTGGATTTCTCGTCACCGGCGAAGGACGCCGTGACCCGGGCGGTGGCCGTGCCGTTGCCCCGCCGGTCCTGGCCCCGCGCCTCGATCACGACCCGATGGGCTTGGGGGTCGCGCTCGACGAAACGGCCGGAGCCGTTGTAGACCAGGGCGACCGGTCCGAGTTTGACCTTGATCGAGCCCTCGAAGTCGTTACCCGAGACGGTCGTGATGGTGGCTCCCGGGAAGCAGGGCGCGATGCGGTCGAGATGGTTGAACGCCGTCCAGGCCTCCTCGACCGAGGCAGGCACACGGAAACGGTGACTCAGGTCCATGAAGGTGTCCTCTCGCAGCAGCGGATTCCCCCGTGGTCAGAGGTTATCTCCGGCCACGCTGGCGACCCGAGCGGGATCTCATCTGCGGCTATCAGTTCCCGCAAAACTCCACCATGGTCGAGTTTTCGACGCGTGCCAGTGGTTCCGCAGGAGGAAAACTCGCCATTGGTGGAGTTTTGTCCGAAACGGCCGGGTGGCGGAGAGCGCTACTCGGCAGACAGCTGGGCCAGGAGTGCCTCGTGCAGCCTGCCGTTCGTCGCGTACGCCCCCTCGCCGAGTGGCCCCGAACGGCCTTCCAGATCGGTGAACTTGCCGCCGGCTTCGGTGACGATCACCGAGCAGGCCGCCATGTCGTGCAGCGCGAGCTTCGGCTCGCAGGCGATGTCCACTCCGCCCTCGGCCAGCAGCATGTAGGACCAGAAGTCCCCGTACGCCCGGGTCCGCCAGCAGGTGCGCAGCAGGTCGACGAACTGCTGGCCCTGACCGGACTCGACCCAGGCCGAGATGGAGGAATAGCTCAGTGACGCGTCCTCCAGGCTCGCCACATCGGAGACGTGGATCGGGCTGGCCGACATCAACGACTTGCCCGCGTACGCGCCGCCGCCCAGGCTGGCCCACCAGCGCCGGCCCAGCGCCGGAGCACTGACCACCCCAACGGCCGGCTCGTCGTTGATCATCAGGGCGATCAGGGTGCCCCAGACGGGCACCCCACGGACGAAGTTCTTGGTCCCGTCGATCGGGTCGATCACCCAGCGGCGCGGTCCCCAGCCGACATCGTCCAGCTCCTCGCCATGCACCGCGTCCCGCGGCCGCGCGCGGCCGAGCGTCCGCCGCAGGGCTTCCTCCACTGCCGTGTCGGCATCGGAAACCGGTGTCAGGTCAGGCTTGGTGGTGACGTGCAGATCGAGCGCCTTGAACCTGCTCATGGTGATCGAGTCGGCGTCGTCGGCCAACAGATGCGCCAGCCGGAGGTCGTCCGTCAGCCCCCGGTAGAGCGCGTCGTCTGACCGGGTCGCGGTCGAGGGCGCGGACATGGGGCTAACGCTACTGTCCGGAGCCGAGCATCCGGCGGAACGACTCCAGACGGACCGGTGCAAGTCGTCCGTCGGCGACTGCAACGTCCAGCGCGCACTCGGGTTCGCCGGCTTCGTGGCTGCAGCCGCGAGGGCAGTCGGCGGCGATCCGCGCCAGGTCGGGGAAGGCGGCCATGATGCGGTCCCGCCGGACGTGGCTGAGTCCGAACGACCGGACCCCGGGCGTGTCGATCACCCAGGAGTTGTGATTGCCGGGAAGCTGCAGGGCAATTGCCGAGGTCGAGGTGTGCCGGCCCCTTCCGGTG
>JBKPNA010000293.1:0-2795 GCA_046765695.1 Actinomycetota bacterium
GAAATGGCCCGATTTCCTGTCGTTTGTGACCGGTTCCGGAAGGGGGTTACGCCTGGCTGTTGCGGCGCCGCCAGCGGGTCAGGCCGAGGATTCCGGTACCTGCCAGGACGCCCAGTGCCCCGGTGATCGGCAGCCAGCCGCCGACCCCGCCGGTCTGGCCGAGCTGGTTGTGCTGACCGCCGCCGGCGTTCGCCTCGGCGGCGAGCACTCCGAAGGTGATCGGATCGGAGGCATCCGAGCGGTTCCCGGCCTCGTCGACCGCGACCGCGCTCAGCTCGTGGTCACCCAGCGCCAGGGCATCGGGCAACGTGAAGCTGAAGTTGCCGTTCTCGTCGGCCGTCGTCGACCCGACCTGCTCGCCGTCGATGTAGATGATCACGTGGCTGCCGGGTTCGGCAGTTCCGGTGATCGTCGGCGTGCGATCGGTGGTCGTGCTGCCGTCGCCCGGCGAGCTGATGCCGGGTGCATCCGGGTCGACGGTGTCGATGCTGAAGCCGTTGGTGTTGGAGGGCGGCGAGTCGTTGCCCGCCCGGTCGGTGGCGCCAACGTAGGCCTCGTGCGTACCGACGGGCAGCGGCGTGCTCGGCGTGAAGGAGAAGTTTCCGCTTCCGTTCGCGGTGGTGGTGCCGATGGAGGCGCCATCGACGAAGATCTCCACTGCAGCGCCCGGTTCGGCCTTGCCGGTGAACGCCGGAGTGGTGTCCCGGGTGACAGATCCGTCGGCCGGCCGGTTCAGGGTCGGCGCCGGCGGGGGCGCGAGGTCGATGGTGAAGTCGTTGACGTTCGAGATGTCCGAGATCAGCGTGCTCATCCTTGCCCTGGCCGAGGCCTGGTGTCCGCCGGGGCTCAGAGCCGTGCCAGGAGTGAAGGAGAAGTGTCCGGTGCTGTCGGCAGTCGTGGTACTGATCACGTTCCCGTCCACGCGGATGTCCACCTGGACGTTCGGCATGGTCAGACCGGCGAAGGTCGGCGTGGTGTCGTTTGTGACGGTGCTGTCCGCCGGAGTGTCCAGAATCGGCGGTCCGAAGATGGTGATCCCGTTAGCACTCGACTCCGGCGAGGTGCCGCCGGGGGTGGTCTGTCTCGCCGTGGCAAGGTGAAAGCCGCTCGACAGCGGTGTTCCCGGCGTGAAGGAGAAGTTGCCGCCGCTGTTCGCGGTCGTGGTGCCGATCGGGTTGCCGCCGATCAGGATGTCCACGTCGGCGCCCGGGTACGCGGTGCCCGTGAAGGTCGGCGTGGTGTCGGTCAAAGTCGCACCGTTGGCAGGAAGGTTGAGCACCGGCGCGGGAGGCGGGCAGTCGATGCCTCCGGGTGGCGCGACCGCTGAGGCGCGCAGTGGCAGGATGTCCATACTTGCCGTGGCCTGGGGAGCGTTCGCCGGCCCAACTCGGACGTCAGCGGTCACCACAGCAACGCTCGCAGTGGCAGTCTGTCCGTTCGGCGCTTCGGTGATGGTCGGCTGGTTGACGGTGATGACGACCTGCCCGTTGGGGAGGTCGAAGGTGGCGGAGTCACCGACGGCAACCGTGGTGTTGGTGCTGCCCACGCTGACCGTTACCGTGCCAGGACTGTAGGTCGTGTTGGCGCCGCCGGGTACCCCGCTCGCGAAGGCCTGCAGGACCGATTGGCCGGCGATCGCCAGGGTGACCTGACCGTTCAGGAACGTGTTGGTGCTGATGTTTCCAGTCGCTGAACTCAGTAGCCCACGGTTGACCGGGTCGCCTTGCGGCTCCGGGATGATGGAAAGCACGCCGCTCGTCGTGGAGTCGCCTGTATCGACAACGGTGCCAACGCCAGCCGGGCTGAGAATGGCACCGGCCGTTTGCACAAAACTATTCGCCATGATGCCGCCACCCGGGCTACAGGCAATCGCTGCCTGACTACGAGCCTGGACCAGCGTGTTCAGCAGCCCGAGGTCAAAGAGCCCAGGCGACGCTGCGCCAACAAGCATGCCCGTGTCAGGGCTGGGATGGTCAGGCGGCGCAGTCTGGGAGTTGGACTGAACGGCGATGCCAAGTGCAGTGAGTGCGGCGCCCAGGTTGCTGACCGAGGCCGTCGCGGTCGGAGTGGTCCCCCCGCTCATGGTCGACTGAGCGACCGCCAGCCTCGCACCTACGAGATTCGGCCCGTTGGTGACATCAAGGTCGACTGCAACAAGATCGCCGCCGGCACTTCCGCTGTACGCAGCCGGCAACGGCGCCGCATCCGCATGCTGTGGGGCGAGACCGACACTGAACAGGCTCAGCGCCAGGGCCGCGAGGGACAGGGACAAACGGCGCATTCGTAAATCTCCTCAGATGTCGTACGAGAGCGCGGCCTTTGAGCTGTCCGCCCTCGTCAGATCCGCCAGAGCCTGACGTCGCTGCGGCGACGCCAGGCGGCGACAGCTCGGGCTGCTTGGGTCAGACGCGGCTGCTTCGGCGCCTCCATCGGGTGAGGGTGAGGACACCCGCCCCGGCCAGCACGCCGAGTGCGCCAGCGAGCGGCAGCCAGCCCGCAGAACCGCCCGTCTGGCCCAGCTGGTTGTTCTGGCCACCGGCGTTCGCTTCAGCGGCGAGCACTCCGAAGCCCACCGGATCGGCCGCGTCCGAGCGGTTTCCGGCCACGTCGACGGCGACCGCGCTCACCTGGTGCCCACCCAGCGTCAGCCCATCCGGAACGGTGAAGCTGAAGTGGCCGTCCTCATCCGCCGTGGTCGACCCGACGTGCTCGCCGTCGATGTAGATGATCACGTGGCTGCCCGGTTCCGCCGTGCCGGTGATGGTCGGGGTGCGATCGGTCGTCACGGCTCCGTC